>JBDNAJ010000112.1:0-8838 GCA_039768455.1 Candidatus Arcticimaribacter sp. | reverse complement strand
TAAAAGCCGATGTAGCTCAGCTGGCTAGAGCAGCTGATTTGTAATCAGCAGGTCGTGGGTTCGAGTCCCTCCATCGGCTCTTTGTTCTTTATATTATTTATTTATTGGGGAGATACTCAAGCGGCCAACGAGGACAGACTGTAAATCTGTTGTTTTTTAACTTCGCAGGTTCGAATCCTGCTCTCCCCACACCTTTAAAAACTTTCTTATGATTGTTTTTATAAAATGCGAGAGTAGCTCAGTTGGTAGAGCGTCAGCCTTCCAAGCTGAATGTCGCCGGTTCGAACCCGGTCTCTCGCTCTAATTAACGCCGACGTAGCTCAGGGGTAGAGCGTTTCCTTGGTAAGGAAGAGGTCGGCAGTTCAAATCTGCTCGTTGGCTCTATACAACATAAGGCTTCCTAAAAAGGGGAGCCTTTTTTTTATCCTTATTTCACATTTCATTACTGCCTTTTTCTCCTAAGGCCATTGCGGGAGGTCTTCGACCTAAATGTTTTTCTTTGGTACCATTTTTAACACTTTAAATACAATTAAATCACTTTTTTTTGGTTTATAGATAGTATACCCTGCATGCTAATAAATTTAAACATCCTTGTGTTGAAACTAAGGGGAAGTATTCTTGTTGTTTTTTATTTCTTTTCTCTCTCTGCTTATGGGCAGTTTACAGGGACAAATCAAGTGATCAATAATGGCAAAATGCGTTTTGGTGATGGTGTCCAATTATCCATTAATGCAGCAGGAAATGTTGAACAGCCTTTTTATTTTAGTACAGTTCTAAGTAATTGGAGACAATTAACCTATTCTGAATCGGCCTTAGTCAATTACCCTTTAGATTCTAGAATAGGAGTTGGAGGAGACGGCACCAACAATTGGAATACTAACGGTGTGCGCGTAAACAACCCAACTATGGTGAATCAAGTTTTCGATACAAGTAGTTTTTCTGTTGTTGGTGGAGTAAGTTATGGCACCATAATAGTAAAAGGAGAGATTACTGTAGGGACTGCTCGCCTTGAATTAACCAATGCTTATCAAATAAGACAAGACAAGAATTTTGTTCAAGTATTGACGACCATCAAAAATATAGGCTTAGCACAGGCAACAAATATTCGTTACTGGATAGGAACTAGAGATGATTATGTAGGAGGAACCGATCAACCCACAAAAATAAGAGGGAATTTAAATGATGGAACTTTTGAAGCGATTACCTTAACGACGCAAAGAGCTTCTGCTTTGCGCATTACCACAATTAGTGAAGGGATATTGTTCTTTACCACTTCTGCACGTGGAAATAATGTCCATGCAGGCTATAATGCTGCGCAAAATATTTCGACTGATCAAGATCCCGAAACGGCACAAATTACCAGTACTAACGATGGTTCTTACAGTATGTTTGTCAGGATGAATAATCTTGGCGTTAACGAATCTGACACCTTTGTTTGGTATTACGCCGCTGCAGCACTGAACGAGCTCGATGATATAATTGAAGAAGTTTTTGACTCAAGTGAACAAACTGACTGGGATACAGATGGAATCTTAAACGAATTAGATAGTTGTCCATATACTGCAGGTGTCCCTGCTTTAGACGGTTGTCCGTGGTCTATTGATTTGGGTAATAATTATAAGTCAAACACCGCTTCTAATTCTGTAATTGTCGCAAACGAAACTTACCATTGTCAGCTTTTTGAAAATAGATTTTTCAATACCGCTTATCATTCTGGAGATGACCCAGAGCCAGAAGTGGGGGATTATATTATTTGGAATAACAAGCACTCTTTCCCTCAATCGTTTACGTTTAATCAAGATGGTTTTGCCTATATGAAAATGCGCAATTTTAACAAGATTATTGAGGTGCGCAAAACAGATGGATTAATCACAGCCATTTATGCTTGTCCTTAAATTATAAAGTTAATATGAATTTGATTCAACTCAGTTTTAAACAAAATCTATTTGTTATTTGTGCCATGAGCTTAACAGTTTTCGCTTTTGGCCAAAATAATTTAAAGCAAGTAGAAGTTAATGACAATCTAATTGGAAAAGTTATATTTCTGGAAAATGAGATTAGTTTAAGTCAAAACGAAATCACTCTTCAGGACAAGGTAACTTTTCGTTTTAGTTATTCTTCTCAAGAGAACTCAGTCCAAAAAAGTAAAAAATCAATCGATTTTATGACTTCTCAAGCAACATTTGAAAGCTTATTTAATCAAGTAAAAGAGGTCTTTAAAAGTAAAGTTCTCAAAGAAATTTCCCTCGATCAAAATGTAAAGATGCATTTGGAAATGATTACAAACACAGATATTCACTTTAGGTTTTATAAAGCCGGGAATAATCAAGGCGGTTTTACTGTATCTCCAACGGGCTTGCATTTGTTATTTGGAAAGGAATGGAATAAAAGTTTATGGTATAATTACTTAGCCGATTAATCCTTTAAAAAAATATTGATACTTTCGCCCAAGTATTTGAAATGACCATCAATATCAATGGTGAAATCACCGAGGTTAACGTGGATGACGCAACGGTAAATTATCCTACTGTGCGTTATGACGACGGTCAATATTCTTTTAAAATCTCTTTATAAAAGATTAGGTATATCAATGAAACCCTCTAAAAAGAGGGTTTTTTTATGTTTCAATCCTAAATAAGAGCGTAGATTCTTTCTAAGATGTACTATCTTTAAATTGACAAATTAATGCTATGCAAACACCAGAAGGATTAACCAGCCTGCTTAACTTAAAGCAATTAGATACCCATCGCTTTGAAGGAGAAAATTATCAAACAGTTTGGCAACGTGTTTATGGGGGACAGGTTTTAGCGCAAGCCCTACATGCGGCACATCAAACAGTTCCTGCAGATCGTTTAGTTCACTCATTACACGGTTATTTTATTTTACCAGGGGATATTAAAACACCTATTGAATACGAAGTAGAAGCGCTACGCGACGGGGGTAGTTTTACCACTAGGCGCGTTACAGCCTTGCAAAAGGGAAAAGCTATTTTTGTTTTAGCGGCTTCTTTTCAAATTCAACAAGAAGCCCTTGATAAGCATACGCCTTCTCCGGCGGCTACAGCTCCAGAAGGCTTGCTTTCTGATGTTGATCTCTTAAAAACCGAAGAAGGGATTTCTGACAAGATGAAGCTTCACCTATTAGCCCGTAATCCTTTTGCCTTTGAGTTTCGGCCTGAAAAAAAATATTCCCATAAAGTTAAATCAAACGAAAATCGAAACATCTGGTTTAAGCTAAAAAAGCAAACCACCCTTGACCAGCGCCAGCAAAAAGAATTTCTGGCCTATGCGGTAGATTATGACCTATTAGTGATGTCTGTGATAAGTCATTATCAAGATGAATATGATCAACCCTTACAAGTAGCTAGTTTAGATCATGCCATGTGGTTTCATCGTCCTTTTGATGTGAATGAATGGCTGTTGTTTGCCATGGATAGCCCTAATGTTTCTGGGGCGCGTTGTTTAGGAAAGGGAAGTATTTTTGACCGTGAGGGAAATCTTGTAGCCACCGTGATTCAAGAAGGATTAGCGCGACCTTTTAAGTTAGATTAGATCCCCATAATGTGTTCTTAATTCACTTATCCAGTACGCTGGGATCTCTGCTTTTTTGAGGAGCTTAACATTATAAGCCTTAATGGTATTATTAGAAATGGCCACTAGTCTATTTTGACTTGTACTGTATAAATGCGCTTGACATTGCAAGCGATCTTCTTCTAATTTAACGATGTCAAAATCTATTCTAACCGTATCTGGGTAAACCACTGGGGCGATGTATTTAATGTCACTCCAAGCGAGGATGGGACTTATTTTAGAAAGACCTGCTGTTTCTCCTTTCATCAACTGTTCAAAAAGCAAGAGACGGGTAGACTCTACCCATTTTAAATAAATGATATTATTAACATGTTGCATGGCGTCCATATCTCCCCAGTGAACACGCACTTCAAGAGAGACAATCGGTTTTTTTTGCTCCATTATTTTTGTTTTAGTTGGGCCGCAAAGGCTTGAACTCTTTTTTTGAGTTCAGGATCTTTCCCTGTGGCGACAAATTCGCTGGCCATTTGATCTAAATCACGATCGACAAGAGCGAGGAGTTGTTTGCGTGCAAGACGTTTACTTTCGATATAAACCGGGCCATAAACTTTAAGGCATTTTTCAAGGTGTTTTTTGGCTAAGCCTAAAACTTGGTCTGCCGGAGCAATGGCTTGCACAATATTTTCTTCTAAAGCTTCTTGAGCAGAAAAGAGCTTGGCGTTTTGTAAGGCTTGAAAAGCTTTTTGTTCCCCTAAAGTATAACACCATAAATCCATCATTAACTCTGGGACAATCATCGAGAGTTTAAACTCGTGCATCCCGATAACGTGCTTTGGTTCTTCGGCCATTATACGATAATCTGCACATAGGGTAAGGATTGTTCCGCCGGCAGGCGCAAATCCTGTAATAGCACAAACAAAGGGTTTAGGATATTGCACCATGGCTTGTAAAGCACCGTAATAATCAACCCAAAAGGCATGGGTTTCTGCTTCGCTCATTTGGGCTTGCTCTACTACATCAAGACCAGCGCTAAAGGCCCCAGTATGCCCGGTTAAAATCACTCCGTCAACCGATGGGTTTGCTGTAAGAGAAAGAAAACTTTCTTTTAATTCTTTGACCAATTGATGGGAGATGGCATTCACCTTTCCGTTGTTTAATTGAACGATGGCAATATTGTTCTCTATAGTAGTAATGAGCATGCTTTTTATTTAAATCAGATTTAATATTCACGAAGATAACACTATATTTAGCACTTCTTTAAAAGAGAAGTTTAGTTTTTTGAAGGATTCATGGAGATAAACACAAACTATTATACCACCCAAAAGATTGCCCGCTATTCCACCTTTGGAACGTTGGGTCCTGCAACAAAATATTTTTGGTTTGCCTTACACGGTTCAAAGATGCTTTGCGAGCAGATGTTGTATAAGTTTAAAGCGTTTGACCCTAACGAGCATTTTGTCGTTGCTCCAGAAGCCTTGATTCGGTTTTATGAAAAAGATTTTGGGGGACCTGTTGTCGCTTCATGGATGACAAAGCGAGATCGCCTAGAAGAAATCGAAGACTTTAGTGAATACCTCTCTGGATTATACGCTTCTTTTGTGGCGCAGTTGCCTCCAGATTGTGTTAAGTCGATTCTAGCTTTTTCGCAAGGCGGAACAACCGCCTTTAGATGGTTACACGCCAGAGCGGTTGAGGTAGATTATCTTATCCCTTACGCTTGCTGGATTCCAGAAGATATTCCGCTTAGTAAAGGCAAAACCGATCTATCCAAAGTAGACCTTTTGTTTACTTATGGAACCGAAGATCAATTTTTAACAGAAAAACGCATCGCAATGGTCAATGCTGTAATTGCGCAAAATAACTTAACGGTAAGATCATTGCCCTACAAAGGCGATCATCGGGTGAGTAAAGAACAACTTCAAAACATATTTGAACACTATATTAAAAAATAATCATGGCAGAAAAGAGCTATTGGGAAGGATCAGATCACTATTTGTGTGATACAGAATTAGCACAGGCATTTCATATTTCAAGAACCTTAGGGATGCCCCTTTTAATCGAAGGCGAACCGGGAACAGGGAAAACAGAACTCCCCCTGCAGTACGCAAAAGCACAAGGGCTAGAACTGCATGTCTATCCCGCTGGATCAAAAAGTAATATAGAGCAGTTTGTCGCAAAATTTGACCATGTCAAATACTTGAGAGATTCGCAAGTTGAAATTCTCAATGCGCAGAGAGAAGAAAAAGGCCTAGCGTCAAAGATGTCTACCGCCGGTCGCGACACAGAATCCTTAGGGGATTATGTTAGTAAAGGCCCTGCGGCCAAAGCGTTTAGCTCGCCTAATTCTGTACTGTTGATTGATGAGATCGATAAAGCGCCACGTGAATTTCCAAATGACTTATTGTACGCATTAAGTCACCGCAAGTTTGTCATGCCAGAATCTGGAGAAGTAATAGAAGTTTCAGAAGAAGACATGCCAGCCATTGTCATTACTTCGAACCGCGAGCAAGAATTACCCACGGCCTTTAAAGGAAGGTGTATCTATCATTACATCCAATTTCCAGAGGCAGATAAAATGCGAGACATCATTCAAAAACACCACCCTAAGGTAAGTGACAAAATTGTCGATACAGCTTTAGATATCTTTTATCAATTGCGAAAAATTGGTTTAGAACGTGCGCCTACCACTAGGGAGTTATTGAACTGGTTAAAGTATATCAAAACCTTTAGCTCAAAAGAAGCCATTGACAAACTCAATGCGCTGGATGGTCTGGGAACGTTGATTAAAACTCAGGCAGACTATGAAAAAGTACAACGCCAATTGGCCCTTGGCGGAGGTCAACCTCCCATGGGAACTTCATTGAATTAAGCAGTATGTTTACGACCCTTCCAGAACGATTTAAAGCTTTTCATCTCACAGTAGATGTGCGTACACTTTTGCTATTGCAAAAAGCCATCGATCGCGAATTGGTCAAAACCATCGGTGACTTATACAATGTACTGCGCACTTTTATTGTAAAGAGCCCAGAATTAATGGGTCCCTACACCCGTGCTTTTTACGATTACTTTTTATCCATTGACATTCGCAATGGCGAACAATTGCACGATGCCGTTTTACGTTCGCAAACCTTTCAACAATGGAAGGAGCAAAACGCCGGTCGTCTTGAAGAAGATATGACCCGAAAAGAAATGGCGAATCTATTTCTTGACGAAGTCCACATCACCCATTATGATATCCAAAAAGTGATTGATGGAAGAGAGCTTTGGGAAAAAGACAATGGCGATGTAGAAGATCAAGACCGCGAAGGAGAGGAAGGCGACGGGGAAAGAAGACCCCTAGATAAAATGGCCGACTATTCTGATTTGACCTTAGAAGAACTAATGGCGCGAATGGAAGAAGTCCTTAAACAACAAAAACGCGATCACAGTGGCGGGAGTCACTGGGTAGGTACAGGGGGAATCTCTCCTTATGGTCATGGAGGCGCAGCCAAAGATGGGATTCGTGTTGGTGGAAGCGGAGGCGGAAAAATGGCCCGTAAAGTAATGGGAGATGCCAACTTTTCCCCCGTTGACTTAGATGCCATTTTAAATGACAATAATATAGATGCAGCTTTAGCCTCTCTTAAAGGGATCGTAGAAGAATCTGCACAAGAAACCCTCGATGTAAAAGAAACCATCGATCGCGGTTTAGAAAGAGGAGGATTATTTCTTCCGGAAATTAAAAACGAGACTGAAGAGAAATTACAAGTTCTCCTCTTTATAGACAATGGGGGTTATTCAATGCATCCCTATATCAAAGCAGTACAAACTTTGTTTCGCAAAATGAAAACGCGTTTTGCCAACGATCTTGAAACCTATTATTTCCACAATACCATCTATGGTCAAGTGTACAGTGATGCACAACGCAGAAAGCGTGTCCCCATTGAGCGCATCTTGTCTAAGAGTCCTAATTACCATGTTTTCTTTGTAGGAGATGCCGCCATGGCACCCTATGAATTAAGCAATCAAAGCATGAACACCTATATGGAGATGACCAAGCATTTTTCTAAATGCGCCTGGCTCAATCCAGAACCCCTAAAGTTTTGGGAACACACCTTGACCATTCAAATCATCAAAGAATTGATTCCCATGGAATCACTTACGCCCGCTGGAATTGAGAAAGCAGTACTAAGAATGAATAAGAACAGAAAAAACAAAGGTTAAAGACCCTTAAAAAGAAGCGCTCGTTCAAGAATATTCTAGGGGTAATTTAAAACGACAAAAAAAACTTTAAAAAGTTTCTCGTTTATAACAAGTTAATCATAAAAATTTATAAATTTGCACCTCTTAAAACACTAAAGAAAAACCTGTATTATGGCTAAAGAAACTTTTGATCGGTCAAAACCCCACTTAAACATTGGAACTATTGGCCACGTTGATCACGGTAAAACTACCCTTACTGCTGCAATTACTAAAGTACTAGCAGACGCTGGTCACTCTGAAGCACGTAGCTTCGACCAGATTGATAACGCTCCTGAAGAAAAAGAGCGTGGTATTACAATTAATACTTCTCACGTAGAGTATCAAACAGAAAATCGTCACTATGCACACGTTGACTGTCCAGGTCACGCCGATTATGTGAAAAACATGGTTACTGGTGCTGCTCAAATGGACGGTGCTATCCTTGTAGTTGCTGCTACAGATGGTCCTATGCCACAAACAAGAGAACACATCTTATTAGGTCGCCAGGTAGGTGTGCCACGTATTGTTGTTTTCTTGAACAAAGCCGATATGGTTGATGATGAAGAATTATTAGAATTAGTTGAAATGGAAGTACGTGAATTACTTTCTTTCTATGACTATGACGGAGATAACACTCCTGTTGTTCTTGGTTCTGCTCTTGGAGCATTAAACGGAGAGCAAAAGTGGGTGGACACTGTAATGAACTTAATGGCTGAAGTTGATGCATGGATCGAGTTACCTAAGCGTGACGTTGATAAAGATGCATTAATGCCTGTTGAAGATGTATTCTCGATCACTGGTCGTGGTACTGTTGCAACTGGTCGTATCGAAACGGGAGTATTTAACTCTGGAGATTCGGTTGATATCATCGGTATGGGTGCTGAAAAGTTAACTTCTACTGTAACTGGAGTTGAGATGTTTAGAAAAATCTTAGACCGTGGTGAAGCTGGAGATAACGTTGGTATCTTATTAAGAGGTATTGAAAAGACAGACATCAAAAGAGGTATGGTAATCTGTAAGCCAGGTTCTGTAACTCCTCACGCTAAATTCAAAGCTGAGGTATATATCTTGAAAAAAGAAGAAGGTG
>JBDNAJ010000111.1:0-10479 GCA_039768455.1 Candidatus Arcticimaribacter sp. | reverse complement strand
CCACTAATAAGTTTGATGCATTAAATTGTCCGACGAGGGTGGTCCATACTTCCTGTTGGTTCAACTTGTATCGGTTGATTCAACTGAAAGACTAGAAGACATGCTGGTATCTAAATCAGAAGCAGTAATGGTCAATCTATCTTGATTGAGTTCAAATAAAAAATTATCTAAAATAGGTAAGGTGTTTGAACTATTGATCACACCTCCTAATATTTGTAGTTGTTTGAGCAGTTGATTGCTTGAGACGATAAACTTCATAAGTCTAAATTTTATACAATCAAATATATCTTAAAACAAAGCAATCCAAAAAGAAACTTATCAAAAGTTATTGACGATAAACACGTCTACGTAGGCTGCTAAACAAGAGGCCTATTAAGGCCAAAATGGCTAGCGGGAAAGCGAAAATCACCGTCTGAATTCTTTCTTTTTCTTCTGCTACAAGGGTTTGATCTAAAAAGGCCAAGCGAATTTCTTTTGAGCGCAAGATTAGACGGTTATTTTCTCCCATAAGGTAATGAACCGTGTTTTGCAATAATTGCTTATTTGCATAAAGGTTATTGGTCCATTTATCATAGCCCAGTTCAAGTGGGTTCCCTTTGTCTAATTGATTTTCTCCCATATTCCCATCAGAGAAAATGGCCATCTTAGCAGGGCGAGCATCAGCTGTTTTATCCCAAGCAAATGGAGCAATTCTGTTTTGAAATAAAGAAGGGAATTCCCCTTCTAATAAAACCCCAGTAATACGGCTATCCTCCTCAAAATTTGTTGGCTTAATGGGTTTTGTCGCTTCTTCAAGAGCAATAATAAAGGGAGGCTTTCTCACTTTAGAACGATTAGAGGTGCTCAATAAAACGGTCTTTTCTGTTTGATTTTTTAAGGTGTCAATAGAGCTGACAAATTGCTGCAATACATTACCTACAGCACTGCCTATGGGATGCTCTGTATTAGGTTCGACTAAAGGATGGTATACCCATGGATAAGGGCGATATTCTGACGAAGCGTTTTCTCCTTGTGCCAAAACGATAGGCGCACTGAATAAATCAGTTACAATGTCTTTGTTTAGTCTCGCTCCATACTTAAAGAAAAGCTCATCTAAGCCGATGTCTGTTGGTATAGCAATCGCATTCCCCTTGATGGAAAAAAGACTGTCTTGAGCGATTTTAACGGGATCAATCATAAAAAGACTATTTCCCCCATTTTGCGTGAATTGATCAAGCATAAACTTCTCTTCGGTTGAGAATTCTTTTGTCGGATTAGCGACAAAGAGCAAATCAAATCGATTGAGATTTTCTAGGGTTTTGGCCGGCTGCGTCGGAAAAGCTTTTAGGTCAAAAGAGGCCAGTCTGTAATAGGGGACAAGGCTTTGCAATAAACTCGCCAGTTGTGCGTCTGAACTTCCATTGTGTGAGTTAATCACTGCAATGCTTTTTTTATCTTTTAAAAACAAGCGGTGGAGGCCATCGGTTAAATTGTATTCTAGTTGCTGGATAGATTGCTCGATGCGCTCTTCAGCAGTATCGCCTAGGTTTTTCTGCAAAAGCGAAACACGAATGGATTTACTTTCTAAAGTTGAATTATCCTGAATGTTTAAAATCATCCAAGGGACAACAATGGTTTGTTCTGTAGATTGATTTTCTTGATCAATTTCAACTTCGGGCGCAAGCCCATAGCGATATAACTCTTCAATTAATCCTTCTTTGTTTTCTACTCCATCAAAAGGATCGACAAAATTGTATTGAATCAATTCATTTTGGGCACTAATTTGCTTTAAGAGTATGGTCAATTCAGTTCTTAAACGTTGATAGTTGGCAGGAAGATCTCCGCCTAACATCACATCAATAAGAATAGGTTGCTCGATGGATTGAGCAATTTCAACTGTATTATCAGCAAGGGTATAACGTTGATCTAAGGTCAAGTCCCATTGTGCATTAAAGAAAGATAAAACTTGCATTAGAAGGAGTATAATTCCCACTGCTGCAAGGAGACGATAAATATCCAAACGTTTCATCATTGACAGCTGTTTTTAATATTTATCCCTGTCCAATAAAGGAAAAACAAACTTTGCAGTATTAAATAGCAAACGTTGGAAAGGCGAATGATCCCTTTGTTTAACTCCCCATAATGATATTGCAATCCAATGCTTTTTAAGGTGATATAGGTGGAGTAATCTGTAAATAAATCAGCTATTTGGTTCCAACCATAAAAATGAAAAATACTGACAAAAACAGCAATCATAAAGGCAGAGAAAGCACTTTCTACCAGTGTTGAGGCCCATAAACTAATGGCAGCAAGTGAGGCTGCCAAAAGGGATAAACCCAGTAATGAACCAAAATATACGCCCCAGTCAAGACTGTTGTTTTCTAACAGTAAACCGTCTAACTGAAAAAAGTAAAAAAGCGATACACTCAAGGCAATCAATAATATGGTAATAAGTGCTAAAAACTTTCCTGCAATAAGACTTGTGATGCTAATGGGTTTTGTCAAAAGCAATTCTAGTGTTCCCGCTTTTATCTCTTCAGAAAAGGATTTCATTCCTAGGGCAGGAAGCAAAAAAATAAAGAGCCACGGATTGAGTTCAAAAAACAAGTTCACATCCCCAAAACCTGCGTCAAGTATATTCCAACTTGACGGGAATATCCACAGCAGTAAGCCGTTTAACAATAAAAAAGTTGCAAGTAATACATAGCCTAACGGAGTGTAAAAAAAGCTTTGTAATTCCCGTTTATAAATGCTCCACATACTAATTAAAAACGATGGTTATAGGGGTTCTAAAATCTAATCCAAATAAACTGTGGGCACTTCCTACTTTTAAAGGATTACTCTTGTACATGGCAAGTTCTAAATGCCCCGCGGCATTCCATAATGCGATCTTTTTACCGTCTTCCTCTCTATTTTCTTTTGTGATAGAAAAGTTAATTGCTGCAGCAAAAGAATCATAGATGTGTTCAAACTTGACACTTTGCGCATAGATCGTAAAAGGACGTGTTTTTTGAATGTCCAAAAAGGTTGATTTTTTTATGTTGGTGACAACATTGCCAAAATTATCAATATAAATGACACTTCCAATTATTTGTGTGTTACTATCGTTAATTACGGGTTTAACGCCTACCATTTCTTTGAGTTGCAGTAACGGCTTTCCAATCACATCCATGGATCCTTTTCTGGACAAGTGTCCAGCTACTTTGACAAATATATCAAGCACCGGGAAGGTGGACAGTATGGCATTGTGTATGTTAATCTCTACTAACTTCTCGTATTTCATTTCTTCAATGATCAATGAGAAGACACCATTGTTTGCCCCAATAAAATAATGCCCGTCAAAGAGCATTACGATATGATTGTTTTCTGGAGATAATTCTGAATCTACCCCAATAATATGGATGCTCCCCTTTGGAAAACTTTTATAAGCGTTTTTAAGAATATAGGCTGTTTCAGTATGATTAAAGGGACTGATCTCGTGTGAGATATCTACAACAGTAGTGGTAGGTGCCTCTTGAAGCAAGGCCGCCTTTGTCACAGAGACAAAATAGTCTTTATGCCCAAAATCGGTCGTCAAAGTGATAATCGACATAAAGTTTTTTTTATTTATTTTGTTTGGAACGAAAAACGTAAATTTGAATACAAACTTACAAAACTGAGCGTATAATCGTTAATTAAAAAGCTATTGAACGAAATTGAAATCGAATTAAGTGAAGTAAACCCACAAGATTTTTTTGGGGAACAAAACAAAACTATTGAGCACTTGCGTGCCTATTTCCCTAAGCTTAAAATCATTGCACGTGGAAATAAGCTAAAAGCGCTAGGGGAAGAAGAAATTTTAGAGGAGTTTGAAAAACGCGTAGATATGCTCGTTGCTCACTTTGGAAAATTCAATAGTCTGGATCAAACGACCATAGAACTCATTCTCACTGCTGACGGGTCAAAAGACTATGAAGCAACAAACGAAAAAGAGGCTTTTATCTTACATGGTATAGGGGGAAGGATCATTAAAGCCAAAACCCTTAATCAGCAAAAGCTGGTTCAGTTGAGTAAGAAAAACGACATGCTATTCGCCATTGGACCTGCCGGAACGGGGAAAACTTATACCAGTGTAGCTTTGGCCGTTAGGGCCTTAAAAGAAAAGCAAGTCAAGCGTATTATTTTGACTAGACCTGCAGTAGAAGCTGGGGAAAACTTAGGTTTCCTTCCTGGAGATATGAAAGAAAAATTAGATCCTTATATGCAACCGCTTTATGATGCATTAAGGGATATGATTCCCGCAGAACGTTTGGCCTCACATTTAGAAAAAGGCACCATTCAAATCGCTCCACTAGCCTTTATGCGCGGGAGAACCTTAGACAATGCCTTTGTGATTCTCGATGAAGCGCAGAACACCACCCATGCTCAGATGAAAATGTTTTTAACGCGTATGGGGCCCAATGCTAAATTTATCATCACTGGGGATCCAGGACAGATTGATTTACCACGCAGGGTAATTTCTGGCTTAAAAGAAGCCCTTTTAATTTTGAAAGAAACTTCAGGAATCGGAATATTGCACCTCGATGACCGCGATGTGATTCGTCACAGATTGGTCAAAAAAGTAATTGATGCATACAAGCATATAGAACACCAGAATTAATGAATAGCCTTTTAGCAACTAATTTTACCCTCCCGGGACAAACCCATAAATATACCGGCAAAGTACGCGAAGTCATTAGCCTTGAAGATGATCTTTTAGTCATGATTGCTACAGATCGTTTATCTGCTTTTGATGTAGTAATGCCAAAGGGGATTCCCTACAAAGGACAAATCCTTAATCAAATTGCTACTCAAATGTTAGAGGCCACAAAAGACATTGTCCCTAATTGGCTAGAAGCCACCCCAGATCCTTGTGTATCTGTGGGGAAACATTGTGAGCCTTTTAAAATCGAAATGGTGATTCGCGGTTATATGTCTGGTCATGCAGCCAGAGAATACAAGGCGGGTAAACGCTTATTATGCGGAGTTGAAATGCCAGACGGGATGAAAGAAAATGATGCTTTTCCGACCCCTATTATCACCCCAGCCACCAAAGCAGAAGAGGGGCATGATGAAGATATTTCGCGAGAAGAGATTATTCGTCAAGGCATTGTTACTGAAGCAGATTATATTCAGCTTGAAAAATACACCCGCGCCTTATTCCAAAGAGGGACAGAATTAGCTGCGCAAAAAGGACTAATTTTAGTAGACACCAAATATGAATTTGGCAAAACAGCAGAGGGTAAGATCGTCTTGATTGACGAAATTCACACCCCAGATTCTTCCCGTTATTTTTACGCCGAAGGCTATAGCGAAAGGCAAGCCGCAAACGAACCGCAAAAACAATTGTCTAAAGAGTTTGTGCGTCAATGGCTTATTGCAAACGGTTTTCAAGGCCTAGAAGGTCAAAGTGTTCCAGATATGTCAGATGAATACATCGCAGAAGTCTCGAACAGGTACATCGAATTATACGAAAACATTACCGGGAAAAGTTTTGAAAAAGCGAATGTTGAGCAGATTGAAACGAGAATAGAGCAAAATATTGTGGCCTATCTCGCTCAACGTTAGTGTGGAAAAACTTTAGAACCAATCGATTAATAGTTTTCAACGACGATATGTTAATTTTTTTAGCGCTATTGATATAGCGCAAACTCTTTGAACCTTTTATATTAGCAATTCCGCACTATGTCTGAAAAAGCACAATATACCGAAGATAATATACGCTCCCTCGATTGGAAAGAGCATATCCGTATGCGTCCCGGTATGTACATCGGGAAGTTAGGAGATGGTTCCTCTTCAGACGACGGGATTTATATTTTGATCAAAGAAGTACTCGACAACTGTATCGATGAGTTCGTTATGGGGGCGGGGAAAACCATCGAAATCAAAATCGCAGAGAATCAAGTTTCTGTGCGTGATTATGGTCGTGGTATACCACTTGGAAAAGTGGTTGACGTAGTTTCTAAAATGAATACCGGAGGAAAATATGATTCCCGTGCGTTTAAAAAGTCTGTTGGACTTAATGGGGTAGGGACAAAAGCCGTGAATGCTTTATCCTCCTCCTTTATCGTTGAATCCATAAGAGATGAGCAATCAAAAAGCGCCTCTTTTGAATTTGGGTCGCTGATTAATGAAAGTGACTTAACCCCTTCTAAAGCTAGAAGAGGAACTAAAGTGAGTTTTGTTCCAGATGGATCCATCTTTAAGCACTATAAATATAGAGCAGAATACATCGTCAAGATGATTAAAAACTATGTTTATCTCAACCCGGGATTAACCATAGATTTTAACGGAGAAAAGTATTTTTCAGAAAATGGATTGAAAGATCTTTTAGAAGATCAAATCAATGAAAGCGATTTGCTTTATCCTATTATCCACTTAAAAGGAGAGGACATTGAAGTGGCCATGACCCACAGTAAATCTCAGTATAGCGAAGAATATCACTCCTTTGTTAACGGACAAAACACTACTCAAGGGGGAACGCACCAAGCCGCCTTTCGCGAAGCCTATGTGAAAACCATCAGAGAGTTTTTTGGGAAGACTTATGACGCTGCTGATATTCGAAAATCCATTATAGCAGCCGTAAGTATAAAGGTAATGGAGCCTGTTTTTGAATCTCAAACAAAAACAAAATTAGGTTCTACAGATATGGGGGGAGACATGCCCACCGTTCGCTCTTATATCAATGAGTTTATGGGGACACAGTTGGATAACTTCTTACACAAGAATCAAGAAGTTGCTGCCAGTATCCAAAGAAAAATATTACAAGCCGAAAAAGAGCGCAAAGAACTATCGGGGATTAGAAAGCTCGCCAGAGAACGCGCTAAAAAAGCCAGCTTACACAATAAAAAACTAAGGGATTGTAGGGTACATTTAGGGGACCTTAAAAAGGATCGCCGCCTTGATTCAACCTTGTTTATCACAGAAGGAGATTCTGCAAGTGGATCGATAACAAAATCCCGAGATGTCAATACTCAGGCGGTATTTAGTCTTAGAGGGAAACCGTTGAATACTTATGGAATGACGAAAAAAATCGTCTATGAAAACGAGGAATTCAACCTCTTGCAAGCTGCCCTAAACATTGAAGACGGTCTAGAAGACCTGCGCTATAACAATATTGTGATTGCAACAGATGCCGATGTCGATGGGATGCACATTCGCTTGCTTCTCATTACCTTTTTCTTGCAATTCTTCCCAGAACTTATCAAAGAAGGACACTTATACATCTTGCAAACGCCTCTCTTTAGGGTGCGTGATAAAAAGGAAACCATCTATTGTTATTCTGAGCAAGAGCGCGTGAATGCCATCAATAAATTACGTGGAAAAGCAGAGATTACCCGATTTAAAGGACTAGGAGAAATTTCTCCAGATGAATTCCAATATTTTATTGGTGAAGACATTCGATTAGACCCAGTCATGTTAGATAAAGGGACAACCATAGAACAATTATTAGAATTCTATATGGGAAAAAATACGCCGAACAGACAAGAGTTTATCATCAATAACCTTAAAGTTGAACTAGATTTAGCCGAATTGGACGCATAGTATGGAAGAAAAAGAATTCTATGAAGTAACGCCCGATAACCCTGATAACGAGTCTTTAGTCAAGGTTACTGGCATGTACAAAGATTGGTTCTTAGACTATGCCTCTTATGTGATCCTTGAGCGTGCTGTTCCAGCTATTTCAGACGGGTTCAAACCCGTGCAAAGAAGGATTCTTCACTCGATGAAAGACCTAGACGATGGTCGCTATAACAAAGTAGCTAATATCGTGGGACATACCATGCAATATCACCCGCACGGGGATGCAAGTATTGCCGATGCCATGGTGCAAATAGGTCAAAAAGATCTTTTAATAGACATGCAAGGAAACTGGGGGAATATTCTTACCGGTGACCGTGCAGCAGCCTCGCGATATATTGAAGCGCGTTTGTCAAAATTCGCTTTGGAAGTTGTTTTTAGTCCTAAAGTAACCGACTGGCAGTTGTCTTATGACGGGAGAAAGAACGAACCCGTTCACCTGCCTGTTAAATTTCCTTTATTGTTGGCCCAAGGGGCCGAAGGGATTGCAGTAGGATTATCGACAAAAATTTTACCGCATAACTTTAATGAGTTATTACAGGCGAGTATTGCTTACTTAAAAGGGAAGAAGTTCACCCTCTATCCAGATTTTCAAACTGGAGGAGTCATTGATGTCCAAAATTACAACGATGGGGTTCGCGGTGGAAAAGTACGGGTACGTGCAAAAATAAGTGTGCGAGATAAGAATACTTTGGTGATTCATGAAATACCTTTTAGTACAACGACCTCTTCTTTGATTGATTCGATTTTAAAAGCCAATGATAAAGGCAAAATTAAGATCAAAAAAATTGAAGATAATACTGCGGCAGAAGTAGAGATCCTAGTCCATTTACCCAATGGAATTTCGCCAGATAAGACCATCGACGCATTGTATGCATTTACGGCTTGCGAGTCATCCATTTCGCCTTTAGGCTGTATTATTATTGATCATAAACCTAAATTTATCGGGGTGTCAGAGATGTTAAAAATCTCAACTGACACTACGGTTAGTACACTAAAGAAAGAACTTGAGCACAGGCTTCAAGAGCTTGAAAATCAATGGCATTATGCTTCTTTAGAGCGCATATTTATTGAAAATAAAATCTATCGTTTAATTGAAGAAGAGGAAACCTGGGAAGGCGTACTCAAAGCAATTGATGATGGGATTAAACCTCATATCGCTCACTTAAAACGCCCAGTGATTGAAGAAGATCTGGTTCGATTGACAGAGATTAGAATTAAGCGTATCTCTAAATTTGATATCGATAAAGCTCAGCAACGCATAGAAGCCCTAGAGGGAGATATTGCTGCAGTTAAAAACAACCTGGATAATCTTATTGACTATGCCATAGACTATTTTAGTCAGCTTAAGAAAGATTATGGAAAAGGGAAGGAGCGTAAATCAGAGATCCGCACCTTTGACGATGTCGATGCTAAAAAAGTTGTTGTTAGGAACACTAAACTCTATGTGAATAGGGAAGAAGGTTTTGTGGGAACTTCTTTAAAAAGAGACGAATATGTTTGTGATTGTGCAGACATAGACGATTTAATTGTATTTACCCGATCTGGGAAAATGCAAGTGGTCAAAGTGGACAGTAAGGTCTTTGTTGAAAAAGATATTATCCATGTCGCCGTCTTTAAAAAGAAAGACAATCGCACCATTTATAATGCGATTTATAAAGACGGGAAACTAGGTACTTCTTATATCAAACGTTTTGCTGTTACTGGCGTTACCCGTGATAAAATGTACGATATTACGCAAGCAAAAGCAGGGTCTCATCTCTTGTACTTTAGTGCGAATCCTAATGGTGAAGCAGAAATTGTAACGGTTGTATTGCGCAATACAGGCCAAGCCAAAAAACTCAAATGGGATTTAGACTTTGCCGACTTACAAATCAAAGGCCGTGGAGTAAAAGGAAATATTGTCACGAAATACAATGTTTTAAAAGTAGAGCTCAAAGAGAAAGGAGTATCTACCCTTAAACCAAGAAAAATCTGGTTTGACAGCACTGTGCTAAAACTCAATCTCGACGAAAGAGGGGATTTATTAGGAGCCTTTAGAGGCGAAGATAAATTATTGATTGTCAATGACAAGGGAGAGTCTAAAACGGTTACTCCACAAATGGAACTACACTTTAGTCAAGTGCCATTGGTGTTAGAAAGATGGGTTATAACCAAACCCATTACCGCAGTTTATTTTGATCAAGAAAAGGAGCGTTACTTCATCAAGCGTTTCTTAATTGAAAACGAAAACAAAGAAGATGTCTTTATTAAAGAAGACGGAACCCTTATTTTCGTCAGTACTGAATGGCGACCCGTTATTGAGATCGAGTTCACCAAGCCTAGAGGAGCAGATCCTCTTCCTAACAAAGTGATCAATGTTGAAGAATTTATAGGCGTGAAAGGCTATAAAGCTTTAGGAAATCAATTGACGGATAAAAAAGTGAAAAGCATTTCCTTAAAAGAAAGTCTTCCGTATGAATCTCCAGAACCTACTCCAGTAGAACAGGTAGAGGTTAATGATCCAGAGGCTATCGAGGAAGATGATGCTCCGCAAACAAAGCTAGAATTTTAAGGCCTAACTAACTCGTCACTTATTTTTTGAATAACACCTCTTTGTTTATTTTTTTGGTCTCCGACCAAAGCGTACTCAAATACATACTCCTTTTCTGAAGTTGAGATGATTTTTATCGCAATGGGACGTTTATCTTGATTTGAGATAGGATTGAGTTTTGTCAAGATACATTCACAAGGATTGATCCAGCGAATACTGGCAGAATCTATATTTGACTTAAAATACTCCACCTCTAAGTTATTTGTCCTTAAAAAAGTAGAGGTTTGTAATTCATCTCCTATAATTTGTTGAAACTGAAAGGTGCCGGTGTGAAAGTCTTGGCAATCTCTTTCAACAGTATAGCAACT
>JBDNAJ010000012.1:0-30778 GCA_039768455.1 Candidatus Arcticimaribacter sp. | reverse complement strand
GGTGTTTAAAAATAGTTTAACGACCCTGCCTATGGGCGGTGGAAAAGGGGGTTCTGATTTTGACCCCAAAGGAAAAACAGACACAGAAATCATGCGTTTTTGTCAAAGTTTTATGTCTGAACTTTTTCGCCACATTGGTCCAAACCGTGACATCCCTGCGGGAGATATCGGGGTAGGAGGACGAGAAATCGGGTACCTCTTTGGGCAATACAAAAGATTAAAAACAGAATTTACTGGGGTATTGACCGGGAAAGGAGTTAGCTGGGGAGGCTCTCTAATCCGTCCAGAGGCTACAGGCTATGGTGTGGTATATTTTACCCAGCAAATGTTAGCCACTAGAAACAGCAGTCTTGAAGGGAAGAAAGTAGTCGTTTCTGGTTCTGGAAATGTCGCGCAATACGCCTCAGAAAAAGTATTACAACTAGGCGGAACAGTATTGACCATGTCAGATTCTTCTGGATTTATCTATGATAAAGAGGGGATCGATACAGAGAAACTGAATCACATCATGGAGCTTAAAAATGTAAAACGAGAACGCATCCATAAGTACCTAGATAAGTATCCCCATGCAGAGTTCCACAAAGGAAAAACTCCCTGGGGAATCCCCTGTGATGTTGCCTTGCCTTGTGCTACGCAAAATGAGTTATTCGAGGAAGACGCAAAACAATTATTGGCAAATGGCTGCATCTGTGTAGGAGAAGGGGCAAACATGCCCACCACTCCAGAAGCCATTCATCATTTTATTGAGAACAAAATTTTATTTGCACCGGGAAAAGCTTCTAATGCAGGAGGAGTGGCCGTTTCTGGTTTAGAAATGGCGCAAAATTCCCTTCGCTACAGCTGGTCAAGAGAAGAGGTTGATAATCGCTTGCAAACCATCATGAAAGACATTCATCAATCCTGTGTTGATTACGGCACTGAAGATGGCTTTACCAATTATGTCAAAGGAGCGAATATTGCTGGTTTTGTCAAGGTCGCAGACGCTATGCTCGCACAAGGAGTCGTCTAATTTCAAAACATGCTGGTTCAAACAAAGGCGCTTGTTCTTCACAGTATTAAATACAACGATTCTAGTTTAATCGCCCATTGCTATACCGAAACTTTAGGCATACAATCCTTTATGCTGAAAGGCATCCTTTCTGCCAAAAAAGGAAAGATTAGGAAAGCGCATTTTCAGCCTTTAACCTTGTTAAATTTACAATTTCAACACAAAAATAAAGGTGGCCTTAATTTTATCAAAGAACTTAAAGTTGAGCAGCCTTACCAAAGTATCTATACCTCAATCGAAAAAAACACCATTGCGTTGTTTTTGTCTGAAGTATTGTACAAAAGTCTTCGCGAAGAAGAAGCGAATTCTCTCTTGTTCGAATATCTTGAAAACGCTTTGCTATGGCTAGATTCGAACGATAATATCGCCAATTTCCATTTGCTTTTTTTATTAAAATTAACGCAGTTTTTAGGGTTTTATCCTAATGTTCAAGAAGAACATGGCGATTACTTTAATCTAGAAGACGGCTGTTTTAGTTTATACAAACCCCTTGAACTTCACCTGGAAGGAAGTACCGCCAGGCTTTTAAGGCAATTATTGGGCATGACTTTTGCTACTGACAAATTGCCAAAATTAAATCAAGCGTCACGGCGTGAATTACTAAATGCACTAGTACAATATTTTGAACTTCATTTACATGGGTTTTCTAAACCAAAATCTCTCGATATACTCCATCAGATCTTCCGCTAAACTGTGGTGCTTGCTGTTATTTACTACACTCTTTAGTACCGTAAAATTATTTGGTCAAACCGTTACTATCATTGATGCCTTTACCCAGCAACCCTTAGAAAATGTAATGATTGTCAATCAAGATAAACAACGCTATACCACCTCTAATCAAGAGGGTAATATCAACCTTAGCGATTTTGCTGGCACAGATTCCCTTCATTTTCAATTGATGGGCTATGAATCTGTTACCTTATCAATTGAAGAAATCCAAGCCAATAAAAATATTATCGCTTTATTTCTAGATGAAAAACAACTTTCTGAAATTGTCCTCTCAGTTGCACGAACCGCAGAACAGTCTAAGAAAATTGCAGAAAAAGTATCTGTCATCAATCAAAAAACAATCGCATCACAATCCCCGGCGACAGGGGCAGATTTATTGCTGCTTGCTCCAAGTGTTCGCCTGCAAAAATCACAAGGAGGAGGAGGAAGTCCGGTCTTAAGAGGTTTTGAAGCAAATCGGGTTTTATTAGTGGTTGATGGGGTTCGCTTAAACAATGCGATTTATCGTTCGGGACACCTGCAAAATGCAATTACGGTAGATCCTAACAGTATTGAAAGAGTTGAGGTAATTTATGGCTCTTCTTCTGTAGGCTATGGGTCAGACGCACTAGGTGGCGTGGTACATTACTACACAAAAACACCTAAAATCAATAATCGTCAAACCATGTCAAGTGGGTTTTCTTCCACTTACAACAGTGCTCAAAATGCTTTTATCAATCATTTTGAAACGGAAACAAGCTTTAAAAAATGGGCTACTTATACCAGTTTAACTTACGCTAGCTATGGAGATTTAAGGATGGGAAAAAACAGGTCTCACGGCTTTGATGACTGGGGCTTAGTCCCTGCGTATTCAAAAAACAATGAAGACACCTATTTTGCGCAACCTTCTCTTAACTCAGATCCAAACTTGCAAAAAAACGTGGGCTATACGCAATTTGACCTCTTAGAAAAAGCAGTCATTAACTTACCTAAAGCCTCTCAATTACTGCTCAACTTCCAGTTGTCTAACTCCTCAAACATTCCGCGATTTGATAAATTAAATGAATATAGCGGTGGAAGTCTTCGCTTTGCAGAGTGGTTTTATGGTCCCCAAAAAAGACTGCTCTTCTCTCCGCAATTAAAACTATTCCCAAAAAAGAACCTCTTGTATAAAGGAACCATTACTGCTGCTTTTCAAGCCATTGAAGAATCGAGAATTCAACGAAAATTCAACAGCTTGACGCGTGAAACTCAAAAAGAGAAGGTGAAAGTAGTAAGTGTCAATGGGGATTTTGAAGTAGCTAAAAAAGAACAAATCAGTATCGCCTATGGCTTTGAATTAGTCCATAATAGAATTGAATCTACCGCCCAGGCAAAAGACCTTATCCTAAACGGAAACACCATTAGTTCCTTTAATAATTTTAGACTCATCCCCACGCGATATCCCAGCGATGGTAGCCATTACAACACCGCCGCCCTTTATGGGAATTTTCGCTATGATATATCAAATAAAACCACCCTTGCTCTTGGAGGAAGGTATACCTCAACTCACCTAAAAGCCAACTGGAAAGAAACGGCATTAATCAATTCTGACCTTAACCTTGTTGATGTCAAAAACAACGCATTAACTGGAAGTTTTTCGGTTTCATATCGACCTCAAATAAACTGGCGCGTTAACCTATTATTGTCGAGTGGTTTTCGTTCTCCTAATGTGGATGACTTAGGGAAAATCAGAGAAAACAAAGGCATGTTGCTCGTCCCTAATCCAGATCTAAAACCAGAATATGTCTATAATATCGACGGAGGAATCGCTTATCTTCCCTCAGATAAAAGTCTCTATTTCAATTTGCGTTTTTACCATACTTCTCTACAGGATTATATCGGTAGAATGCTTTATGTGGTGGAGTCAGATCTAACGACTCTTTCCCCTAGAACAGTAGAGTTTAGCAATGATATTGTCACCACACAAGCCAACACTAATATTGGGAATGGGCGTATCTATGGTGCCTCTTTTGAAGGAGGAGTAAAACTAGGAGACCGACTAGATTTCTCTACTAACCTAAGCTATACCCACGCAGCAAGAAATGAGATGGTAGGCGCCTTGCCCTCGATTCTACCTTTTTATGGGGCAGCGATATTACATTACAAAAAAGACGCACTTGATCTAAATCTTAACTACAGCTTTAATAGTAGTAAAAACCCAGAAGACTACAGCCCTGGCGGAGAAGATGGTTTAGAAGAAACACCGATTCTCTCAAATACAAATAATCAAACTGTTTTTGCAGGTACCCCAAAATGGTCGATCCTTTCCTTTAAAGGGAACTATCAAGTCAATAAAACAGTACTTCTAAATGCAGGAGTTGAAAATATTTTTGACCTGCACTATCGCACTTTTGCTTCGGGTATATCTGCTCCAGGAAGAAGTCTTATTTTGGGAACAAGGGTAAGCTTTTAATGGGTTTTTGCTACTAGGGCAGCCTTGACTTGGGCCCACTCACTTTTTATAATACTTAGCACCACACTATTTCTTCGACCAGATTCAGCTGTGCAATTATTGCGCAAGGTACCTTCTAGGGTACATCCTATTCCTTGCATCGCAGCGATGCTTTTGGCATTTTTGGCGTCAGCCCTAAATTCTACACGTTCCATTTTTAAGGCCTCAAATGCATGGGTCAATAATAATAACTTACAATGACGATTTAAACCCGTACGTTGAAATTCTTTTCCATACCAAGAGTAGCCTATGTTTAAGGTTTTATGGTGAAAATCCATTCCATAAAAACGGGTGCAGCCTGCTACTTTTTGGGTTTTTTTATCAAAAACCAAAAAAGGATAGCCCGTTTCTACTGCTCTTACTTCAAGTGCTGATTGAAGGTATTTTTCCAGTTTTTCTTCTCTAGCAGCAGAGGTCAAAGAATAGGTCCATAAATCCGGTTCTTTTAAAGAAAATGGCAGCAAAAAAGCATGGTCTGTAATTGACAAAGGGCGCAATTGAACACGCTCATTTTCAAGAATTAAATCGTTTTTAAAGTTAAATGCCATGGCGAAAACAGGATGTTGCGGTTTGGTTAAAGTGTAAATGTATAAAATTCCTTAATTTCGCAGCTTTAGAACAACACCCTATGGGCTTTAAAGAACATAAGCAACTTAATTTAGCGGCAACCGCTCAAGAGATTCTTTCTTTTTGGGAAGAGGAATCTATTTTCGAAAAAAGTGTAAGTACACGAGAGGGGCAAGCTCCTTATGTTTTTTACGAAGGTCCGCCATCGGCAAATGGTATGCCTGGGATTCACCACGTGATGGCCCGTGCGATCAAAGATATCTTCTGTCGTTATAAGACTCAAAAAGGCTTTCAAGTAAAACGCAAGGCTGGTTGGGATACCCATGGTCTTCCGGTAGAATTAGGGGTTGAAAAAGAACTTGGGATTACTAAAGACGCTATTGGGAAAAGCATTAGCGTTGAAGAATACAATCAAGCCTGTAAAAACGCGGTCATGCGTTATACAGATGTTTGGAATAAATTAACCGAACAAATGGGCTATTGGGTCGATATGGAAGATCCCTATATCACCTATAAATCAAAATACATCGAATCGGTATGGTGGCTCTTGAAACAAATCTATGACAAGGATTTGTTGTACAAAGGATACACCATTCAGCCGTATTCGCCTAAAGCAGGAACTGGTTTAAGTTCACACGAACTCAATCAACCAGGGACCTATCAAGACGTGACTGATACTACGATCACGGCCATGTTTAAAACTCTTCCTGCTAGTCTTCCGGAAGAATTAAAAGAGGCTGGGGAGCTTTATATTTTAGCCTGGACGACAACGCCGTGGACCTTGCCGTCTAACACAGCGCTAACTGTTGGGAAGAAAATCGATTATGTGGTTGTAGAAACCTTTAATCAATACACCCATTTACCCATTAAAGTCCTTTTGGCGAAAGCCTTAGTAGGGAAACAATTTAGCGGGAAATACACTGCCGTTGAGACCACAGAAGGCTTGAATGCTTATGAGGCAGGAGCCAAAAAGATCCCTTACTTCATCCATCAAGAAATCAAAGGAAGTGAGCTAGTGGGAATCCGCTATGAGCAATTATGGAATGACGCGCCCTTACCTTTAAACAACCCCGAAGATGCTTTTAGGGTTATATCAGGGGACTTTGTCACCACAGAAGATGGAACAGGGATTGTTCACACGGCACCTACCTTTGGGGCAGATGATGCCCAGGTCGCCAAAGAAGCAACCCCACCAGTACCGCCATTATTAGTATTAGACGAAAACGACAACGAAGTTCCCTTAGTAGATCTTGAAGGAAAGTTCCATGCTAGCCTTCCAGAAATCGGCGGGAAATATGTCAAAAACGATTATTACAAAGAAGGGGAAGCTCCAGAAAGATCTGTCGATGTAGAAATCGCCATTCGTTTAAAGGAAGAAAACAGGGCTTTTAAAGTAGAGAAATATGTACACTCCTATCCTAATTGCTGGAGAACAGATAAACCCATTCTTTACTACCCTCTAGATTCTTGGTTCATCAAGGTGACCGATGTTAGAGATAAAATGGTCGCCCACAATAATAAGATTAACTGGAAACCTAAATCTACCGGAGAAGGACGTTTTGGGAACTGGTTAGCAAATGCAAACGACTGGAATCTTTCTCGTTCTCGTTTTTGGGGAATCCCATTACCGATTTGGAGAACAGAAGACGGAAAAGAAACCGTCATTATGGGATCAATGGAAGAATTGATCGACGCGATTGAAAAATCTATTGCTGCTGGTTTTATGCAAGAAAACCCCTTCAAAGACTTTGAAGTGGTCAATATGAGCGAAGAGAATTATGACCGTATTGACCTGCATAAAAACAGTGTTGATCCTATTGTTTTATGTAGCCCTTCTGGCCAGCCCATGCAGCGAGAAAGCGACCTTATTGACGTGTGGTTTGACTCTGGTTCAATGCCTTATGCCCAATGGCACTACCCCTTTGAAAACAAAGAAATGATCGACGATAATAAAGCTTATCCTGCAGATTATATCGCAGAGGGTGTCGATCAAACTCGTGGTTGGTTCTATACCTTGCACGCCATTGGGACCTTAGTTTTTGATTCAATTGCTTATAAAAATGTCGTTTCAAATGGCTTGGTCTTAGACAAGAACGGACAAAAAATGTCCAAGCGTTTAGGGAATGCCGCAGACCCTTTTGAAACCCTAGAAAAATATGGTGCAGATGCCACGCGCTGGTACATGATTTCTAACGCCAACCCATGGGATAACCTCAAGTTTGACCTCGATGGGATTGCAGAGGTATCAAGAAAATTCTTTGGCACATTACACAACACCTATTCTTTCTTTAGCTTATATGCGAATATCGATGGCTTTAGCTTTAAAGAAGCCAGCATTCCTGTCGATCAACGCTCTGAACTAGATCGCTGGATTTTATCAGAACTCAATCGCTTGATTGAAGAAGTTGATGCAGCCTATAACGACTATGAGCCTACTAAAGCGAGTCGCGCTATATCTGAATTTGTACAAGAAATTATGAGCAACTGGTATGTGCGTCTTTCCAGAAGAAGATTTTGGAAAGGGGAATATCAGCAAGATAAAATCGCGGCTTATCAAACCCTTTTTGAGTGCTTGTTAAGCATTAGTAAATTAATGGCTCCTGTAGCGCCTTTTTATGCAGATCAATTGTACCGCGATCTATGCGCTGCAACACAAGTAGAGGCCTTTGACTCTGTTCACTTGGCACAATTCCCAGTGGCGGTGTCAGAAATGAGAAACCCTGCCTTAGAAGATCGTATGGGTAAAGCGAGAACCATTGCATCCTTAGCTCTTTCGCTTCGCAAAAAGGAGCAAATCAAAGTGCGACAGCCTTTACATAAAATCATGATCCCTGTGCGCAATGCAGCAGAAAGAGAAGCGATTGAGTTGGTGGCAGATTTAATTCAGTCAGAAATTAATGTGAAATCGATTGAATTATTAGACGATGCGAGTGATATTTTAGTCAAAGAAATTAAGCCAAATTTTAAAGCCTTGGGGCCTCGTTTTGGCAAGAATATGAAAGCCGCTGTGGGCGTGATCAATAGCCTAAGCGACGAACAAGTTAAAAGCCTGGAAGCGGGAGAAACACTTGCCGTTGAAATCAACGGAGAAGCCGCTAGCATTGAACCGAATGATGTATTGATTCAATCAAAAGACATCGAAGGGTGGTTAGTAGCAAATGGCAATGGTCTAACGGTTGCGCTTGACATCCAATTAGATGATGATTTGATCGATGAGGGAATCGCTAGAGAGATGATTAATCGCATTCAAAATTTAAGAAAAGACGCTGGCTTTGAGGTGACTGATAAAATTATCCTATATTTGAGTGAAGATGTTGCCCTTGTCAAAGTATTTGAAAAGCATCAAGCCTACATACAACAAGAGACATTGACGACAAAAATTGTGATTGAAAAGGAATTGATCAAAGGAGATTCTATTGAATTTGATCAAGTTAAAACTATTGTCAAACTAGAAAAAGTTGAATCATGAGTACTGTAGTAAAAAATCGATATTCAGATAAAGATCTAGAAGAATTTAGAGGTCTAATTGAAGAGAAAATTGAGAAAGCAAATGAAGATCTCGCTTTGTTGAAGAGTTCCTACATGAATAATGGAAACAATGGAACAGAGGACACTTCTCCCACCTTTAAAGCATTTGAAGAAGGCTCTCAAACCATGTCAAAAGAGGCCAATACACAACTGGCGCTTCGTCAAGAAAAATTTATCAGAGATCTTAAAAATGCGCTTATTCGCATTGAAAATAAAACTTATGGCGTTTGCCGTGTTACTGGGAAATTGATCCAAAAGCAACGCTTGATTTTAGTGCCTCATGCGACCTTGAGCATTGAAGCAAAAAACATGCAAAAATAAACGTGTACCGCCTCTTAATAGGCTGTTTATTCGTTTGTAGCCTTTATGGGCAAAATCAACACAAACTCTTGTGGGAAGCAGATGCTTTTGACTTGATTAGCCTTGAACTTCCTTTTGCAAATACTGTTGTGGTCTCCACTTCGCTAGACAATACAATTGCGTTAGAATATCAAACCGAAGGCGAATATAAAAATCATCTTGTGTTGCGCTCTTTTCAAGTTGGAAAAACATTACAACTTGTCGAACAAAAAGGACCTAGCTTTAATGCTTTTCACGATAAGCTTAGCGCACATAAAGTGTGGGCCTCTACCTTAAAATTGTTTTTGCCAGATCACTTTAATCTTCAGCTAGAAGCGCAAAATAGTCGCTTAGATATTCAAGGAAATTTTAACACATTAAACCTCCAATTATACGAAGGTGAAATCATGTTGAAAGGGCAAAAAATCACTGGAGAGGTCAAAACCAACAAAGCAGACATTCACCTTTTTGGCGAAAGCCATAAAGCCCACGCTCAATCAAAATACGGGACAATTAATGGTCCCTTTAGTCCTGCAGATCAAAGCGAACTTAAACTCAGCTCGACCGAAGGAAATATTTCCTTTGTTTCCCAGAGAAAATAACTACTTTTGAACTTTCAAAATCAATGAAAATTACACTTCCTAAAATAACGATTCAATCCGCGCTCTTGATCATATTGTTGATTTTAGGAATCGATCAAGCCTCTAAGATTTATATCAAACTCAATTACTCTTTATCCATCTATGGTCAAAAAGCCATTGTAGATTGGGGTTTTTTTAAGCTGTTATTTATTGAAAATAAAGGAATGGCGTGGGGAACAAAAATCAATGATATTCTCCCTTTTTTGAGTGAGGATGTGGCGAAACTTTTACTCACCTTGTTTCGTTTAGTTGCGATTGGATATTTGGGGTTTTGGTTGTACTCTTTATTAAAAAAAGAAAGTTCTTCGATATTGGTACTAGCGCTGTCTTTCATCTTTGCGGGTGCAGTTGGGAACTTGATAGACTCTTTGTTTTATGGCGTGATCTTTTCACACTCTTATGGGCAAGTTGCCACTTTATTTCCTGATGAAGGTTATGCGACTTTCTTTTATGGTCATGTGGTCGATATGCTACAGTTTCCACTTGCTTCGTGGACCTGGCCAGAATGGATGCCTGTCATAGGCGGAAAAGACTACACTTTCTTCGAATACGTCTTTAATGTAGCTGATGCTGCCATTAGTACAGGCGTAGGCATCTTATTCTTTTTCAACAAAAGGATCTTCGGTTAGAGAAAAGAATACAGCTGCTCTGGAGTGACACAATAATGTAATTTAATATCGGTTTTTTCTGTTGGTATGCTCTCCTCTGGAGGAAAAAAAGAAAGGCCAATAAAAAGGCATTTTTCATCACACTGTGCTAAAAAACGATCGTAATATCCTTTGCCATACCCTATTCTGTTTCCTTGTAAATCATAGGCCAACAAAGGCACAAAGACGACTTCTACTTGCGCAGGAGCAACTGCAATTCCTCCTATAGGTTCTGGTATCCCAAAGGAGTTAACCTTGATTGGGGTAGCATCTGTTAAGAGGATATGAGATAAGCTGTGGTTCGCTTCCATTCTGGGTACAAGCACTTCTTTGTCTTTGCCTTGTAAAAGGGTCAAAATGTTTTCTGTGTCTATTTCTTTTTGCCCTGTGCTGCTTAAAAAAAGGTGGAAATACGTCTTTTCCCACAGGGGTAAGGACAAGAGCTGATTCGCAATTTGCAGGCTTTTATTCGCTATTTCTTTTGGCGTTAACGCCTCCCGCTGCTTTTTGTAATCTGCCCTAAGTGAATTTTTGTCCATTATTTGCCTCCTTCTGCACAAAGAAAAGCATTATTTTTGGCTTAGATCTTTTCGCTTCATGGAACATACTGATCTTTCTATCCAACTCAAAACACTTCCTTCTAGTCCGGGAGTGTATCAATATTTTGATGTAAAAGAAAGCATTATATATGTAGGCAAAGCCAAAAATCTCAAGAAAAGGGTCAACTCTTATTTCACCAAAAATCACGACAATCACAAAACAAGAATACTGGTCAAAAATATCGTGACCATAGAACATATCGTGGTTGAAAGTGAAATGGATGCTTTGCTGCTGGAAAACAACTTGATCAAAAAGCACAAACCGCGCTACAATGTTTTGTTGAAAGACGATAAAACCTATCCGTGGATTTGTATGAAAAAAGAGCGTTTTCCAAGAATTTTCGCTACGCGGAAAATCATCAAAGATGGCTCAGAATACTTTGGTCCTTATACCAGCATGAAAACGGTGCGTACCCTTTTAGATTTGATTAAAGGACTTTACCCTTTACGCACTTGTAACTATGATCTTTCTGCAGAGAAAATCGAAGCCCAGAAATACAAAGTTTGCTTAGAATACCATCTAGGGAATTGTCTTGCACCCTGTGAAGATAAAATCGATGCCGCGCAATATGACGAAAACATCAAAGCCATTCGCGCCATCATAAAAGGGAACTTCAAAGATTCCCTACTTCAATTTAAACAGCAAATGCAAGCCCATGCTGCCAATATGGAATTTGAGGATGCCCAAAAAATCAAAGAAAAACTAGATGTACTTCAAAATTACCAGGCAAAATCTACCATTGTTAATCCTAAGATTTCTAATGTAGATGTCTTCTCGATTATCACAGACGAGGCCTATGGCTATGTCAACTTTTTACAACTGTCTTATGGATCAATCATTCGTTCTCATACCATTGAAATCAAAAAGAAATTAGCCGAAACCAAAGAAGAATTATTGTCCCTTGCCATCATAGAAATACGTCAGCGTTTCCACTCCCAATCGCCAGAGGTATACCTTCCTTTCGCGCTTGATTTAGGAGATAAAATTAAAGTGACTGTTCCCCAATTAGGCGATAAAAAACATTTGGTTGATTTGTCAGAACGCAACGCAAAATACTTCCGTATGGAGCGCTTTAAGCAGATGCAAATTGTCGATCCAGATCGTCATACGAATCGCTTAATGACCCAGATGAAGGCAGATCTTCGCCTGTCTGAAGAACCGCGACATATCGAATGTTTTGACAACTCTAACCTGCAAGGTTCAAATCCTGTTGCGGCTTGTGTGGTCTTTCGCAATGGGAAACCTTATAAAAAAGACTATCGCCATTACAACATTAAAACGGTAGAAGGGCCAGACGATTTTGCCTCGATGGAAGAAGTGGTTTATCGCCGCTACAAACGCCTAGTCGAAGAAGGAGAATCTTTACCGCAACTCATTATTATCGATGGAGGGAAAGGGCAACTTTCTTCAGCTTTAAAAAGTTTGGATGTTTTAGGTCTAAGAGGAAAGATTGCCATTGTAGGGATTGCAAAACGCCTAGAGGAAATCTATTTCCCTGAAGACCCCATCCCCTTGTATTTAGATAAAAAGTCTGAGAGTTTAAAGGTCATTCAATTCTTGCGGAATGAGGCCCACCGCTTTGGGATCACCTTTCACCGCAACAAACGATCTAAAGGCGCGATTAAATCTGGTTTAGATGCTATCCCCGGAGTTGGCCCTAAAACAAAAGAAACTCTTTTGAAAAAATTCAAATCTTTTAAACGCATTAAAGAAGCCGCAGAAAACGATTTGATTTTTGTTTTAGGGGAAAATAAAGGGAAACAATTGTACCAACATTTGCATTCGAAATAACTGAAAATTTCTATACATTTAGAATAGGAATATAATTTTACACAAATGACCCAAAGATTTCGTGGAAAATATAGAATTCAATCTACCCGTGCCCAATGGTGGGATTACGCCAATAATGCTGCATATTTTATCACCATTTGTACCCAGGATCGCAGACATTTTTTTGGTACAATTTCCGACGCAAAAATGGGTTTGAACGAAATCGGAAAAATTGTCGATCGTGAATGGAAACGCACCTTTTATATTCGTCCTGATATGAATTTATGGATGGGTGAATTTGTGGTAATGCCAAATCATTTTCACGCGATCATTGGAATTGGAAAAAATAAATACAATACAAAACCACCCATAGAGACGCAATGCATTGCGTCTCTAAAACCACAACAACCCACAAAAAACAAATTTGGTCCCCAATCAAAAAATTTGGCATCCATTATTCGCGGATTTAAATCGGCGGTTACCATCCACGCCCGTAAAATTAATCCCCAATTTTCGTGGCAATCGCGTTTTCATGACCATATTATTCGTGACCAAAAATCGTTAGAAAACATTAGTCGATACATTTTTAATAACCCTGCCGTATGGCAGCGGTATCGGAAGAATGAAAATGGATAATAGATTTGACCCCCGTATAAAAAGATTATTTTTCTTTTTGTTGAGACGCGATGCTTCGCGTCTCGACAAATCCATCGCGTCTTCCCCAACAGAAAAACTTAACCGTTAATTAATCCCTAAAGCACTCATAGGCTCTAGAAGATTTTTTTAAATTGCTAAGCAAGAAATTAACGCATGAAAAAAGCATTCTTCTTCCTATTAATTAGTTGGAGTACAAGTTTTTGTTTTGCGCAAAAACAAGATCTGCTCCCTACAAGCCAGGCGCAAAATGCCTTTAAAAACGGGGAATGGTTCGAGTTTCGCATTCACTATGGTGTTTTTAACGCCAGTCGTATTACCCTGGGAATCACAGCAGATACCTTAGATCAAGTCCCAGTATTCCACGCAAAAGGTTATGGCCGCACCACCGGATTAGCGCGATTATTCTTTAAGGTGGAAGATCATTACGAATCTTATTTTGGGCAAAAAGATGGGCTTCCACGTTGGTTTATTCGTGATATTGATGAAGGAGGCTATACTAAAGACATCGAAATTCGCTTTGATCACGAACAGAATATGGCCCATGTCAACAATAAGAAAAAGGAAAAAAAGGCCAGTTTCGCAATAGAAGAAAATGTACAAGACCTTATTTCTGCCTTTTATTATTTGCGAAATTTTTATGACACCTCTACCCTTAAAAAAGGGGAAGACATACGACTTAATATGTTTTTTGATCAAGAAAACTATCTGTTTAAACTGCGTTTTTTAGGACGTGAAACCATCGAAACAGATTTTGGAAAAGTACGCTGTTTAAAGCTGCGCCCATTTGTGCAAAGTGGACGGGTTTTTAGCGAACAAGAAAGCGTTACCCTATGGGTGAGTGATGATAAAAACAAAATCCCCGTCAAAATGCGTGCAGACTTAAGAGTTGGGTCAATTGATTGTGATTTAGATCGCTTTAAAAACTTACAGCATCCCTTTAATATTGAAGTGAAATAACTGTTGTTAACTTTCTTGATAAGTGCCTAGAAAAGATAAAAGAATCCCTTAAAAGTTTGCGAAATTTGTAGCCATGAAGCGTTTTAATTTTCCCGTCTTTTTTTACTTGTTCATCGCCTGTCTAGCACTTGCTTGTGGAGAAGATCCTACCATCGTTGAGGTTCGTCCAACACAAGAAGAAATTGTGATTGAACCAGATTTGCGTTACGGTTATGATTTCAATCAACACGAGGCTAAGCAATTAAAAATAAAAAGGGGAGACACCTTTGGGGCCATTCTTGAACGCAATGGGATCGACTATCCTCAAGTGTTTGAAATTCTTCAAGCCATTAAAGGGAAGGTTAGTGTGCGCAAATTACAAATTGGGAAACCTTACACCTTGCTTTTTGACAAAGACAGCACGAATGTTCCAAAAGCGTTCATTTACCATCCAGATGCTTTGGGCTACAGTGTCATTCAACTGCGCGATAGCATCTATGGAAAGCAAGTTGACAAACCCATTAGAACAGTTGAATTAGAGGCAACAGGCGTGATCGAAAGTTCTCTTTATGAAACCATGCAAAACAGTGGATACAACAATATGCTCACCTATTTTATGGCAGATGTATATGCATGGACGATCGATTTTACTCGCCTGGACAAAGGGGACCGCTTTAAGGTAATTTATACCGAAAAGTTTGTCGACGACTCCATTTCTGTAGGGATAGAAAAAATCAAAGCAGCTTATTTTGAACATCGCGGGAAAGGCCTTTACGCCTATGAATTTGAGACCGACAGCATTAAAGGAATCGTTGATTATTTTGATGACAAAGCCAAAAATTTACGCCGTGCCTTTTTAAAAGCCCCAGTAAAATTTAGCCGTATTTCATCCCGTTATAATCTCAAAAGAAGAATCGCTTATTACGGCCGTGTAAAACCCCATAAAGGAACAGATTATGCCGCAGCTGTAGGAACGCCCATTATGGCGACTGCTAACGGCCGCGTCACAAAAGCAAGTTATACCAGAGGGAATGGAAACTATGTAAAGATCAAACACAACGGGACTTATTCTACCCAATACCTCCACATGAAACGCCGCAAGGTAAAGGTGGGACAATATGTCAAACAAGGAGATGTCATTGGCTGGGTAGGAATGACTGGAAATACCTCTGGCCCACACGTCTGTTATCGCTTTTGGAAAAATGGGCGTCAAGTAGATCCCTTCAAACAAAAACTACCTGAGGCGAAACCCATTTCTTCTGAATTAAAAAAGCGTTATTTCGAGCATATAAAAGAAACCGAAAAACAATTGAACTGTCTTGATTTCAAAGAGGAAAAGACATCAACCATCGCAATGAACTAAACATGGCACTACCAAACATCAACCCCACCACAACTAAAAGTTGGAAAAAATTAAACGCGCATTTTAAAGCAATTAAAGACGAGCGTCTACAAGATTATTTTAATCAAGACGACAAACGCTTTGATCGCTTTTCTATTCAGTGGGAGGATTTTTTAGTGGACTTTTCTAAAAACCGCATTAATCAAGATACCCTAGTTCTTTTAGAAGATTTTGCCCACGAAATGGGATTAAAAGAAGCGATGGATGCTTATTTTAGTGGAGAAGCTATTAATCAAACCGAAGGAAGAGCCGTGTTACACACCGCCCTGCGCGCGCCAGAAGACAGTCAGCTATATGTAGACGGTCTAGACGTTATGCCAGAGGTACATGCGGTCAAAGCAAAAATCCGTTCGTTTTGTGATAAAGTAATTAGCGGTGAACACAAAGGATACACTGGAAAAGCCATCACCGATGTAGTCAATATTGGGATTGGAGGCTCTGATTTAGGCCCCTCCATGGTAACAGAGTCGCTACAGTTTTATAAGAACCACCTTAACGTACAATTTATTTCTAATGTAGAGGGAGACCACGTTCGCGAGGTCATGAAAACCCTCGACCCAGAGACCACCCTTTTTGTGATTGTTTCTAAAACTTTCACTACCCAAGAGACCTTGAGTAATGCGAATACCCTTAGGGAATGGTTTTTAACCCATGCGGGGGAAGAAGCAATTGCACAACACTTTGTCGCTGTATCTACCAACCTAGAAAAGATTGCTGCCTTTGGGATCGCGCCAGACAATGTCTTTCCCATGAAAGATTGGGTTGGAGGTCGTTTTTCGCTTTGGAGTGCTGTGGGCTTAAGCATCGCTTTGGCCGTAGGGCCTGATCATTTTGAAGCTTTATTAGCGGGGGCTCATAAAATGGACAAGCATTTTAAAGACACCCCTTTTCAAGAAAATATTCCTGTAGTACTTGCCCTTATCAGTGTATGGTACAACAACTTTTGGGAAGCCGAAAGTGAAGCGATTATTCCTTACACCCAATATTTACGCAATCTCCCTGCTTACCTACAACAGGGGATTATGGAAAGCAATGGGAAAGGGGTAGATCGCAATGGAGAAAATATCGACTATCAAACCGGAACCATTATTTGGGGAGGTTCTGGTACGAACGCTCAACACGCTTTTTTTCAGCACATTCACCAAGGGACAAAATTAATCCCAGCCGACTTTATCGGGTTTAAAACATCCTTATATGGCGAAGAGGAACACCAGAATAAATTGATGGCGAACTTTATCGCTCAAACGGAAGCCTTAATGCGCGGAAAAACCATGGCAGAAGCTGTGAATGAATTAACCGAAAAAGGCCTGTCTGAGGATGAAATCGAGACCCTAGCACCGTTTAAAGTCTTTGAAGGAAACAATCCCACAAACACCCTTTTAATTGATGTCTTAAGCCCAGAAAGTATTGGGAAACTTATCGCCATGTATGAACAAAAAATCTTTGTTCAAGGGATACTGTGGAACATCTTTAGTTATGATCAATGGGGGGTTGAATTAGGAAAGCAATTGGCCAATACTGTTTTAGCCGATCTAGAAGGAGACAGCATTGCGCAACACGATGCCTCGACCACTGCCTTGCTCAAGCATTTAAAAAACTAAGCCGGCTCTTTTGGCCGAATGGCCTTAATTTTTAATTGTAAGGAAACCGATCCATTCCACTCGTTTTCGTCGAGGGTATACAAGAGATCAAAAGGGGCACCGCTTTTAATATGATCGTAATGTTTCGCCATGCTAAATCCTATACCAACTAATGGTCCATTAGGGGTTTGCACTGAAAGGCGCAAGTGGCTTTGATCCTTTCCTACAACCTTGCTTTGTCCACTATCAATGCAGTTTGTACTACAAAAAACAGGGCGCATATTTTTAGGGCCAAAGGGGGCCATTTGTTCGACTATACGATAGAGTTTATGGTTGACCTCTTCTATGGGGATGGCTAAATCATAAAGAATTACGGGAGTTCTTTGCTCTGGTAAAATGGTGTCTTCTACCTGCTTTTCAAAAGCCGTTTTAAAGGCAGCTAACTGATTCTCTTTTAAAGTGAGTCCTGCTGCATATTTGTGGCCGCCAAACTGTATCATATGGGCCATACACGCCTCTAAAGCATTGTAAACATTAAAGCCTTTTACCGATCGCACAGATCCTGCATAATTTTCGCCAGAGCGGGTTAAAACCACTGTGGGACGATAATAGTTTTCAATCAAGCGGGAAGCGACAATCCCCACGACGCCTTTGTGCCAATCTTCGGCAAAAACGACCGTTGCAGGAAAGCTTTCTTCTTCTCTTTGCTTTATTTGGTCAAGGGCTTCTTTGGTAATTCGTTCGTCTGTCGCCCTGCGTTCTGTGTTAAATTGTTCGATGGCCTCTGAGATCTTTTTTACTTCAGTGGGCTCTTTACTTCTCAATAAATCAACCGCAACAAGGGCGTGATCCATGCGTCCTGCAGCATTGATGCGTGGGGCAACTTTAAAGACTAAATCAGTGATGTTGACGGGCTTTTTTAGTGCGCCTAAGAAGCCTTGAATTCCCGGTCGTGGATTTTGGCGCAGTTGCGCCAAACCAAAAAAGCTCAAGGTTCTGTTTTCCCCTTCCATGGGGACAATGTCTGCGGCAATGGCTGTGGCGACAAGATCGAGATAAGGATAGAGTTGCTCTTTGGGTTTTTGCCATCGTTCGTTTAATGCTTGAATCAATTTAAACCCAATTCCGCAACCACATAATTCGTCAAAAGGATAGTTGCAATCTTCTCTTTTAGGGTCGAGTAAGGCTACCGCTTGGGGTAATTCTTCTCCGGGTAAATGGTGATCACAAATGATGAAGTCGATGCCTTTTTCTTTGGCATAAGCAACTTTATCGACGGCTTTAACTCCGCAATCTAAGGCAATGATAAGTTGTATTCCTTTGGCTGCGGCGACATCAATCCCTTGATAAGAAACGCCATAACCTTCGTTATAACGATCTGGGATATAGGGGGTGACTTTTGAAGTTTTTTCGGCTAAAAAAGAAGACATCAATGCGACAGAAGTGGTCCCATCTACATCATAGTCTCCATAGACCATAATGGCCTCGTCTTCTTCTAGCGCAGCATGGATGCGATCAACTGCCTTGTCCATGTCTTGCATTAAGAAAGGGGAATGCAAGTCTTCCCATTGGGGTCTAAAAAAGGCTTTGGCAGCATCAAAAGTGTGCATCCCTCTTTGTGCTAAAAGCGTGGCAATAATAGCAGAAACACCCAGCTCTTTTTGAAGCTGTTGCACAAGCTTTTGTTCTGGTTCAGAAATTGCTTCCCAACGCATGATTACTTTTTTGATTTTCCGTTCAAACACAAAACAAATTCCCCTTTAGGGGCTTTTTGTTCAAAATGTGTGATGGCTTCTTTTAAGCTTCCGCGAAAAGTTTCTTCGTGCAGTTTTGTCAATTCTCTCGAAATAGAGATCAAACGTTCTTCTCCGCAAAGCGTTGCTAATTGCCCTAAGGTCTTCAGCAACTTGTGAGGGGATTCATATAAAATGGTGGTTCGATCTTCTTCGGCAATTTTTTCTAGGCGAGTTTGTCGGCCTTTTTTTGGCGGAAGAAAGGCTTCGAAAATAAAACGGTCATTCGGGAGTCCACTCAAAACTAAGGCCGGCACAAAAGCTGTTGCTCCTGGGAGACATTCAACTTCTATCCCTTCTTTGATGGCTTCTCTTACTAATAAAAACCCAGGGTCTGAAATGGCTGGGGTTCCCGCATCTGAAATCAGGGCGATGTTTTTCCCTTGTTTTAAATCTCGAATGATCTTTGGCAAGGTTGAATGTTCGTTATGCATATGATGACTGTGCAAGGGCGTATTGATCTCAAAATGCTGCATTAATTTGGCACTAGTTCGAGTGTCTTCGGCTAAGATGAGATCAACTTCGTTGAGCACATCGACCGCTCGAAAAGTCATGTCTTTAAGGTTCCCAATAGGGGTCGGTACAAGAAAAAGTTGTGCCATTTATGTTCTAATTTGGTCTTTATATTTATACGAAATGCTTAAAAATTAGATTCAAGGCATTTATAAAAACGGGTTTCAAAGGCTTCTTTTCCTTCCCATTGATTGTATTCTGGTTTAACCATTTGCTCGATAAAGCTTTGTGCTTCTTCCCAACTGCTCATGGTTTGCACTTGAGAAATGACCCTTTGGTAATCTTCTGCACTATCGTCAAAAAGGTTTTTGATAAAGGCTAGTCGATCGTTTAATCCTATTTGAACTCCCTTGCCTAAAACATCGTTTAAATTTTTAGGAAGAGTTTCTTCTGTCACCCTTTGGGGTTTTTCTGGGATATCATGAAGGGCAGTTTTTTCTTCTTTTTTAATAAAAACAGGGTTTGAGACAGAGGCAAACAGGTCTTCAATAGCAGCAGATTCTTCCTCTAAAGGAAGTTCTGTCACCAGCTCGTTTATGGTTTCCATTACGGGAATAACTTCTTGTTTTTGCATCTCCTCTTCGGGGGTAATATTTTGATCTTGATAATGCTCCAGTAAGACTAGCTTTTTATAGATCTCTTGTACTTTCTCTAATAGTTTAGCAGGAGAAACAGTTTCATCTTGAGCTAAAATTTCGTGGGCAAGCCGATCGATTTCTTTTTTGATAGGATTAAGCATAGAAGGATTCTTAAGAACAAATTGTTTTGATACCTTTGTTAGGAGGAAGGTGCATTAGCCTTCTGGGTGAAATTACAAAAATGTTTTTAGAAAATACTGTAAATCAAAATGAACAATTTGGCTGGATCGAAGTGATTTGCGGCTCTATGTTTTCTGGAAAAACCGAAGAGTTAATTCGCCGTTTAAAACGCGCCCAAATTGCCCAGCAAAAGGTAGAAATCTTTAAACCCGCCATCGATACACGTTATGACGATGAATTAGTCACTTCTCATGATCAAAATCAAATTCGTTCTACTCCAGTTCCTGCTGCGGCAAACATTCCGCTTTTAGTGAACGATTGTGATGTGGTGGGCATCGATGAAGCACAATTCTTTGATGATGAAATTGTACAAGTTTGCAATGATTTAGCCAACCGCGGCATTCGTGTTATTGTCGCCGGATTAGACATGGATTTTAAAGGGAATCCCTTTGGGCCTATGCCCTCATTAATGGCTACAGCAGAATATGTCACTAAGGTTCACGCGGTCTGCACCCGCACCGGGAATCTTGCGCAATACAGCTTTAGAACTTCAGCAGATAATGGGATTGTGGTACTAGGCGAAAAAGAAACCTATGAGCCTTTAAGCAGAGCAGCCTTCTACAAGGAAAACCAAAAAAAGCTCCAACAAAACAAGCCTAAGGCACAAAAAAAGAAATCGTGACTCAACTGCAAATAGACCTTGAGAAGCTCGCGCACAATTACAATAGCTTGCGAGAAAAAACGGCTTCGACGACAAAATTTATCGCTGTGGTCAAGGCAAACGCCTATGGGCAAGGAGCAATAGAAATCGCACAAAAATTAGTTTCCCTGGGCGCAGACTGGCTTGCGGTTGCCTATACAGAAGAAGGGATTGCATTAAGACAAGCGGGGATTAAATGTCCCATCATGGTCTTCTATCCGCAGTTTGAAAATATCGATCGATTGATCGATGCTCGCCTCGAACCAGCCCTCTATAGCACTGCCTTTATTGACGCTTTTTCAAAGGCGCTACTCGCCAAAGGGATTACAGATTACCCCGTTCACCTTAAGTGCAATACAGGGCTAAACCGCATCGGCTTATCAGCAGATGACCTCACTCATTTTTTAGCTAAAAAAGACATTTTCCCCTTTAAGCTTCAAAGCGTTTACTCTCATCTAGGCGCTTCTGAAAATCAAAAACCTTGTGCCTTTACACAAAAACAAGTACAACGCTTTTTGAGTCTTAAAGCACAGCTAGAAGAAGCCTTTTCTATCCCACCGCTTTTTCATTTAGTCAATACCTCTGGGATTTTTAACTATCCAGAATATCACTTTGATGCCGTGCGTTGTGGGATCGGACTATACGGTTTTGCCAATCAAGCAGACTGGGATAAAAGCCTGCAACCCATTGCCCGTTTAACCACCTCGATTGTACAACTTCACAGTGTTGAAAAAGGAGAAAGTGTAGGCTATAATCAAGGCTGGGTCGCGCCACAAAAAAGTCAAATCGCCGTGCTGCCCATTGGACATGCAGATGGGATAAGCAGACGTTTTGGGAAAGAAGTTGGCGGTGTATGGATTAACGGTCAACAAGCCCCCATTATAGGAAATGTTTGTATGGATATGATCATGGTCGATGTCTCTAAAATCGACTGTGCATTACACCAAACCGCGGTTGTTTTTGATGCAGAACATACTGCACATCAACTCGCTCAAAACGCAGGAACCATCTCTTATGAGCTACTTACTGCACTCTCTCCTAGAATAAAGCGGGTTATTCTCTAGAGGTTTTATTTATAACATTTTGTTGTATTATTGATAATATCTAGTGCAAGGTTGTTGCCTCTCAGATTTATCCCTACTTTTGCACAAAATAAATGAATATGAGAGTTGCCGTTGTTGGTGCTACCGGTATGGTAGGAAACGTAATGCTAAAAGTTTTAGCCGAAAGAAATTTCCCTTTAACAGAGTTAATCCCGGTCGCTTCAGAGCGATCAGTAGGGAAGAAAGTTGCTTATCAAGGAACCGACTACACGGTGGTTGGTTTACAAACAGCGGTTGACATGAAGCCAGATATGGCTTTATTTTCTGCAGGAGGCGAAACCTCTTTAGCCTGGGCGCCTAAATTTGCTGCTGCGGGTACAACGGTGATCGACAACTCTTCTGCCTGGAGAATGGATCCAGAGAAGAAACTTATTGTTCCAGAAATCAATGCCAACCTTTTAACGGCTGAAGATAAAATCATTGCAAACCCTAATTGTTCTACCATTCAAATGTTGGTCGCGCTTGCGCCGCTCCAAAGAAAATACGGGATCGAGCGTTTGGTTATTTCTACTTATCAATCTATCACTGGAACGGGCGTTTCTGCAGTACAACAGTTAGAAAACGAATATGCTGGCGAAAAAGGGGAGATGGCATATCCTTATCCTATTCACAGAAATGCGTTGCCTCACTGTGATGTCTTTCAAGACAATGGATATACAAAAGAAGAGATGAAACTTGTCAAAGAAACCCATAAAATATTAGGAGACGATAGCATTCGCGTTACAGCAACAGCGATTCGTATTCCGGTTGTAGGGGGACATAGTGAGTCGGTTAATGTAGAGTTAAAAGGCCCTTCTTCTGTACAAGAAATTCGTCAATTATTACACGAAAGTGCAGGAGTAGTTGTACAAGACAACCCAGAGACAAACACTTACCCTATGCCGATTTATGCCGAAGGGAAAGACGATGTTTTTGTAGGTCGAATTAGACAAGACTTCTCGCAAGACAACACCTTTAACCTTTGGATTGTTTCAGACAATCTGCGTAAAGGAGCAGCGACAAATACAGTTCAAATTGCAGAATATCTTATCGATCAAAACTTGATCTAAGTCGTCTCGCTTTTACCCATAAAAAAAGACCGCTTAGTAGCGGTCTTTTTTATTTTATTCATTCATTTCAAAACTTTCCATGAATTTCGTGGTATAGTCCCCTTTAACATAATCAGGTTCCTCCATTAATTGACGGTGAAACGGAATGGTGGTTTTTACTCCTTCAATGATAAATTCATCTAAGGCGCGTTTCATTTTATTAATCGCCTCTTCTCGTGTTTGCGCAGTCGTAATCAACTTTGCAATCATCGAATCATAATAGGGTGGAATAATATAGCCAGAATACACATGAGTATCTAATCGAACCCCGTGACCACCAGGAATATGTAAGTTGGTGATTTTCCCTGGAGAGGGACGAAAATCGTTGTATGGATCTTCGGCATTAATACGGCATTCTATCGAGTGTAGTTTTGGCAAATAGTGCTTCCCAGAAATAGGAATCCCCGCCGCAACAGTAATTTGCTCACGAATCAAGTCAAAGTCAATCACTTGCTCTGTAATAGGATGCTCTACTTGGATTCGAGTATTCATTTCCATAAAGTAGAAATTGCGGTGTTTATCGACTAAAAACTCTACTGTTCCAGCGCCTTCATATTTGATAAATTCTGCTGCTTTAACCGCGGCCTCTCCCATGCGTTCACGCAGCTCGTCTGTCATGAACGGAGAAGGAGTTTCTTCGGTTAATTTTTGATGACGGCGTTGTACAGAACAATCTCTTTCAGATAAATGGCAGGCTTTGCCAAAGCTATCTCCTACCACTTGGATCTCTATATGACGAGGTTCTTCAATCAGTTTCTCCAAATACATTCCGTCATTTCCAAAAGAGGCTGCTGCTTCTTGACGTGCACTTTCCCATGCTTTTTCAAGTTCATCCTCTTCCCACACGGCACGCATTCCTTTTCCACCCCCACCGGCAGTCGCTTTTAGCATGACAGGATAGCCAGCTTCTGCAGCGAGCTTTTGGGTTTCTTCAAAGTCTTTAAGGATTCCCTCAGATCCCGGAATGGTCGGTACACCGGCAGCTTTCATAGTGGCTTTGGCCGAGGCCTTATCCCCCATTTTATTAATCATCTCGCAAGATGCCCCGATGAATTTAATCTGGTGCTCTGCACACATTTTAGAAAACTTTGCGTTTTCTGACAAAAACCCATATCCTGGGTGAATGGCGTCTGCGTTTGTGATTTCTGCGGCAGCGATAATATTCGCCATTTTAAGATAGGACTCTGCACTAGACGGTGGTCCTATACAAACGGCTTCGTCTGCAAACTTTACGTGTAAACTTTCGGCGTCTGCTGTAGAATAAACAGCAACAGACTTGATCCCCATTTCTTTACAGGTACGAATGATTCGCATGGCGATCTCACCCCGGTTGGCAATTAATATTTTTTTAAACATAAAAAAAGTGTTCGTTACCGTTTATGATGGGTCAATTAAGAAGAGGGGTTGATCAAATTCTACTGGAGAAGAATCATCGACCAATATTTTTACAATCTTACCACTCACTTCAGACTCGATTTCATTGAAGAGTTTCATGGCTTCAATCACACATAAAACATCTCCTTCGCTAATTTGTTGTCCTACTTCAACAAAAATAGGTTTGTCTGGAGAAGGTTTGCGATAAAAGGTTCCAATAATAGGAGATTTGATCGTGATGTAGTTATCGTTTTCTGCGGCAGCTTTTTCTGCTACAGGAGCTTCAGCAACGGGAACTGGCGCGGCTACTGGCGGTACTGCCTGTAATTGGTGCTGCGCAACAACTGGAGGCATTTGCTGTACGATAGTCGTGTTTTCTCCGGTTGACTTACAATCTCCTGTTTTAATGGTAATCTTTACATCATCCATTTCAAGGCTTACTTCTGAAGCGCCTGACTTAGCGACGAACTTAATTAAGTTTTGAATTTCTTTGATATCCATTGGTTCTATGATTTTAGTTTTTGTAGTCGTAATTCCATGTTAAATATGCCGCACCCCAAGTAAATCCACCCCCAAAGGCGGTAAAGATTAATTTATCTCCCTTTTTAAAAGTCGATTCAAAATCTGCTAATAAAAGGGGAAGGGTGGCTGCGGTGGTATTACCGTATTTATGAATGTTTGTTAGTACTTTTTCTTCGGCTACGCCTAAATAATTTGTTGTCGCATCAATAATGCGTTTATTCGCTTGGTGGGCGATAACATAGTCGACCTCCTCTGCCGTTAGGGCATTGTTTTGAATGACTTTTTTACTTGTTTCTGCCATGTGTTTCACGGCATATTTAAAGACTGTTTTACCCTCTTGGTTTAAATAATGCTTTCCTGCATTAAAGGTGTTTTCGTTAATGGGGTAGAGAGATCCACCTTCTTGAATGTTGAGGTACTCTCTTCCGATTCCATCGTTCCCATGAATGGCATTTTCAAAACCAAAGCCATTGTCAGAGGCTTCAAAAAGAGCTGCTCCAGCACCATCCCCAAAAATGATACAGGTTGCACGGTCTGTATAGTCAACAATAGAAGACATTTTATCTGCCCCTATTAATAAAACCCTTTTGTACTGATTTGAACTGATAAAAGAGGCTGCCGTTGACATCCCGTATAGAAAGCCAGAACAGGCAGCAGAAATATCAAAAGCGAAAGCATTTGTTGCACCAATTTGAGTGGCAACATAGGGTGCTGTCGAAGAAACTTGATAATCTGGTGTAATGGTTGCTACAAGAATTACATCAATAGTAGCGGGGTCAATATTGTTGTTTTGACAAAGGTTTTGAGCGGCCTTTACCGCCATAAATCCTGTTGAATGTTGTGGATTTTTTGCGATTCGGCGTTCTGATATCCCAGTTCGCGATCGAATCCATTCATCGTTAGTATCCACCATCTGTTCAAGATCATGGTTTGTCAATACTTCTTCTGGCACGTAACTTCCAACTGCTGTTATGGCTGCTTTAGTTACTAGAGAGCTATCCCGCTTCATAGTATGCTTATCTTTTCCTTGAACGATTTGCATAGTGAAGATAAATGTTTTTTGTTCGAAACAAAATCTTTTATATGAAAAATGCTCTCCAAAGTGGAGAGCATCAAGCTTTGTAAAAGAAAATAATTAAGCAGTCGCTTCTTCAGCGCTGTCAATTAAAACTTTTCCTTTGTAGTATAATTTTCCTTCATGCCAGTGAGCACGGTGGTAAAGGTGAGCTTCACCTGTTGTTGTGTCTACAGCAATTTGAGACGGTGCCGCTTTATAATGCGTTCTTCTTTTGTCTCTTCTTGTTTTCGATATTTTTCTTTTAGGATGTGCCATTTTCGTCCTGTTTTAGTTTTATAGTAAATCTTTTAATTTATCCCATCGAGGATCGTTGTTGTCTAACTTCTCTTCTTTGGGTTGTAATTCTTCTAGTTTTTTTAATAATGCTGAATCTAAGGTGCCATCAACAACGCCTGGATGAACTTTTTTTATCGGTACTGCCAAGACAATCATTTCATAGATGGGCTGGGCAACATTGACCTGATAACTTCCGTGAGGAAGGATTAAAAATTCGTCATTGTCATCGTCATATTGATCCCCAAACTTTACAATCCAATCCAGACTAGTGTCAATGTGGTGGTCAAATATTTCGTTTGATAAATCACAGGTTAACCCTAGGCTCCCTTGAGCGGTAAAGCTTAGATTCATTAGACCGGGCTTTTTGTCAAAAAGTAAATTTACTTTAACATTAGGCTGGTCAAAATCATTAAATTCAAATGCGTTAAAGAACGTTGTATCAATGTCAAACTCGAAGGTGTGTTTTCCGTCTTTTAGCCCTACAAATGGGAGGACAAATTCGGTTAGCGTTTCCATAGGCTTGCCATTGAGGGGGCAAATTTACAAAAAATTTTATTCCAAACTCCTTTTAGCCAAAGAATTATTGCTTTTGACTAGGGGTGTATTCTTGGTGAGCACTACGATTGAAAAATATTTGGCGGGCATAAAAAAGCGCTTCTTCAAAAGAGGCGGTCTTTACTTCGCCTTTTCCTGCCAGATCATAGGCTGTACCGTGATCTGGAGAAGTACGTACTTTACTTAGGCCAGCAGTAAAATTAACCCCATTGCCAAAGGTCAATGTTTTAAAAGGGATTAAACCTTGATCGTGATAGGTGGCTAAGACGGCATCAAATTGATTGGGCAAATCAGTCCCAAAGAAACTATCTGCAGCATAAGGGCCAAAAAGCAGGGTACCTTGATCGAAAATCTCTTTAATCGCTGGGCGTAAAACACTATCGTCCTCTTTGCCAATCACACCATTATCTCCCGTATGTGGATTTATTCCCAGGATAGCAATTTTAGGTTTGGCTACGCCAAAATCTTCAATGAGAGAAGTTTTCATCTTAGCTACTTTTGTCTTGATGAGTTCTGGTTGTATCGCGGTTGCCACTTCGCTCACTGGAATATGGTCTGTCAAAAGCCCCACCTTTAAGGTATCACCCACCATAAACATCAAGCTATCTCCCCCCAGTTCTTTTGCTAAGAAATCTGTGTGTCCTGGAAAATCAAACTCCTCACTTTGAATGTTGTGCTTATTGATTGGGGCGGTAACTAAAACATCGATCGTTCCTTCTTTTAATGCTTTTGTCGCTGCTTTTAAAGAGGCGATGGCTACGGCTCCCCCTTCTTTTGTTGCTTCTCCAAAGGTGGTTTCAAAAGGCTGTTTTAACACCTCAACCACATTGATTTGATTATTGCTTGGCTTTTTATTGAGATCATAAGGTGCCAAAGCACTTTGCAAATTGAAGTGTTTTCGCTGGGCACTTAAAAGCTTAGTGCTCGCAAAAACAATGGGCGTAAAGAAATCAAACATGCGTTTGTCTTGAAAGATTTTTAGGATAATTTCAATGCCCACCCCATTAGGGTCTCCAATTGAAATGCCAACTTTTATTTTGCGGTCTCTAGCCTCCATTGCTTGATTATTTGCTACTTTTGACAACAAAGTTAAACAATATCACCGAGCTTATGTTTACAGGAATTATAGAAGATTTTGGCACCATCACGCAAATCGAAAAAGAAAGAGAAAATGTTCATGTTAGTTTAGAGAGTGTTATCACAACCGAACTAAAAATTGATCAAAGTGTGGCGCATAACGGAGTGTGTTTAACCGTGGTTAAAATTGATGGCAATCGTTATACCGTTACAGCCATCAAAGAAACCATTGACAAGACCAATCTTTCTGAATGGCAAGTGGGGGATAAGGTCAATCTAGAACGCGCCATGCAACTAGGGGCTCGTCTAGACGGACACATTGTTCAAGGACACGTAGACCAAATAGGAAAATGTACATCTGTCAAAGAAGAAGGCGGGAGCTGGGTTTTTGATTTTGACTATGACCCTAGCTTAAAAAACATCACCATTGAAAAGGGATCCATTACCATTAACGGCACAAGTTTAACGGTGGTGAACTCTGGCATCAACACTTTTTCTGTTGCCATAATTCCTTACACCTATGAGCATACGAACTTCCATACCTTTAAAAAGGGAACGCTTGTCAACCTTGAATTTGATGTGGTAGGGAAATACATTACAAAAATGCAACAACTGCAATAAGGGATTATTCCCTATATTGTTGTCAAACTATATACGATGGAAGTACTTGAATTGACAACCCTATTGCTGATCCTTGCATCAGCTTTTTCACTAATTAATTTGCGCTTATTAAAACTCCCCATGACCATTGGGTTGATGATTTTAGCCATAGTGCTCTCCTTAAGCGTTTTAGGAATAGGGCTGGTTTTTCCTTCCTTTTTAGAGGCTGCTACAAGCTTGACAAAAGAGTTTGACTTCAGTGATTTACTGGTCAACGTTATGCTTCCTTTTTTACTCTTTGCAGGAGCGATAAGTGTCAATGTGCACGAATTAGTCAAAGACCGTTTGACGATTTTATTTCTGGCTTGTTTTGGGGTGATTTTTTCCACCTTTACAGTAGGAACAGGCTTGCATTGGTTAGTGCAACAGTCTTTCTTTGGCTTATCAGAGATGGGTTTAACTTATGTGGACTGCTTACTCTTTGGCGCATTAATTGCGCCTACAGATCCCATTGCAGTTTTAGCCATGGTCAAAAAAATGAACCTGTCTTCGATTACGGAAACCCGTATTGCAGGAGAGTCTCTCTTCAATGACGGGATCGGGGTAGTGGTTTTTCTTACCCTTTTAGGAATTAAAATAGGAGGGGCAGAAAATGTTACGGCGGCAAGTGTGGCCTCTTTATTTGCTACAGAAGTAATCGGGGGAGTAGGGCTAGGCGCTTTAATGGGATATCTAGGCTTACAATTACTCAAATATATCGAAAATGAGCACCTAGAATTAGAGGTGCTAGTAACGCTTTCTCTTGTGCTTTTACTACCGATAATTTCACATTACTTTCATTTTTCTGCTGTGTTAGGAGTCGTGGTTATGGGCTTATTCCTCAATCAAAATATCGATACAGATAAAGAAGAAGACGGAGTTCAAAAAGCCATGGGAGACTATGTGTATAAATTTTGGCACCTTTTAGACGAGACCCTTAATGCGGTGCTATTTATCTTGATAGGTCTTGAGATTATTCCATTATTTGGAGATTTTAAACTCAATTATATTTTTATCATTCTACTGGTCATTGGCTTAGTGGTGGGATCACGCTGGATAGGGGTGACTGTTCCTATTGGGATCCTTTCGCTCAAGAAAAAATTTGAACCAAAAACCGCTTTGATCATCACCTGGGGAGGCCTTAGAGGAGGATTAAGTATCGCCCTTGCCTTGAATCTACCCGATGCTATGGGCGACGCAAAAGGCTTGATTTTAATCTTGACCTATGCCGTGGTATTATTTACCATTTTAGTACAAGGACTAACCCTCAAAAAAATTGTGGACTAGTCGTTCACTGCAAGACTTTTTCTGCTAAATTTGTGTTGAGTATTTCGCACTGTGACAACAGTGATGTTTAATCTAATGTAGAAAGGAGGTGTCTTATGTCTTATGAACAACATTTAGGGAGTAACGGACAAAAGGTGCCTTTTAACGGGGCATTTTAATCCTACTCCTTATCTAATTAGATAAAAGCAGACCGATGGGTCTGCTTTTTTTGCTTTTTCTCGTATTTTTAAACTGTTATACTATACTCATGAAAAACATCCCTCGCGTAGATCTAAAGGATTTTTTGTCTAATGACCCTTCCCTCAAACAAGCTTTTGTAAATGATTTAGGACAGGCGTTTGAAAATATTGGCTTTGTAATTCTTAAAGGACATTATTTAAGCAGCGAACAAACCGATCTTCTCTATCGAGAAATCAAGGCTTTTTTTGATTTGGGCGAAGCCCAAAAAAGAGCTTATGAAATTGAAGGTTTAGCCGGTCAACGCGGCTACACTTCTTTTGGAAAAGAAAGTGCAAAGGGAAGAACAGAGGGAGACTTAAAAGAGTTTTGGCACTTTGGTCAATACCGAAAAAAAGAAAATGGCCCCGTCTATCCTGACAATATTACAGTAGAGCAACTTCCTACTTTTAACACCATTGGGAAAGAGATTTTTCAAACCCTAGAAAAAACAGGACAGTCCATTTTACAAGCCATCGCATTGCATCTTAATTTGCCTGAAGATTATTTTGATGAATATGTCGCTTATGGGAATTCTATTTTAAGAGCGATTCATTATCCCCCCATTAAAACTGCGCCTAAAAACGCTGTTCGGGCGGCGGCTCATGGAGACATCAACTTGATTACTCTCTTGATGGGTGCGCAAGGAAAAGGCCTCCAAGTCATGACAAAAGATGGCGACTGGATCGACGCTATTGCAGAAGAAGGAGAATTAATCATCAATATGGGAGACATGATGGCTCGCTTGACCAATAACAAGCTAAAATCGACTTTACATCAAGTGGTTAACCCGCCTAAAGAATTATGGGGGACCTCTCGCTATTCTGTCCCCTTTTTTATGCATCCCAGCGCTAATATGCCCTTGAACTGCCTTGAAGATTG
>JBDNAJ010000110.1:0-23442 GCA_039768455.1 Candidatus Arcticimaribacter sp. | reverse complement strand
TAATATAACCGCTATTTAAGTATTTAATTAGCTAAAATCATTTATTTAATAGAAAAAATAGATTTTTTGTTAAAAAGTGTTAAATTGATGTTTAACTATATTTATATAACATGAAAAACAAACTAACATTTTACATGACATCATTAATGTTGATGGTGTTAAATTTGAGTTTAGGACAGTTATCAATCTCTGGTAAAGTCTCTGATGATGAAGGGACCCCTCTTCCAGGGGCAACAGTGATTGTAGAAAACAGTTCTAACGGAGTTTCAACAGATTTTGACGGTATGTATACCATAACAGCTAACACAGGTGATGTTTTAGTATTTAGTTATGTAGGATATGCAGATCAATTTATCACAGTTGGAAATGAAGATCAAATCGATGTTTTACTAAGTTCAGATGGAGCTTTGGACGAAGTCATCGTAACTTCTTTTGGTATTACAACTCGAGAATCATTTACAGGATCTGCAGATGTTGTTTCTGCGCAAGATATCGAGTTGAGGTCTGTGACTTCTCCCATTGCTGCACTTGAAGGTTCAACTTCTGGTATTCAAACAATTGCAGCATCAGGTCAGCCGGGGTCTTCTCCTGGTATCGTTATTCGTGGTGTAGGTTCTTTGAATGGATCAACTCGACCGTTATACGTACTTGACGGAATTCAATTTGAAGGAGATTTAGCCAGTTTAAACCAAGATGATATTAAATCTATTACTGTATTAAAGGATGCTGCTTCAACTGCTTTATATGGTTCGAGAGCTGCAAATGGGGTTGTAATGATTACCACAAAACAGGGATTTAAAGACACCCCAATGAAAGTTAGTGTATCTGTACAATCTGGGGTAATCAACAATGCATTTGATCAGTATAGCGCTGCAAATCCAAAACAATATTATGAACTTTTTTGGGAGGCTTACAGAAATACCTTAAATGGTACTCCGGCAGAAACGGCAACAGAAGCATCTGCTACTATTTTTAATCGCCTTGGATATAATCCTTTTGATGTTGCAAATGACCAAATTGTTGACACAAATGGTAACATTAATCCAAATGCAAATGTTATTTATCAGGGGCTGGATTGGTTTGATGCTTTGGAGCGACAAGGTATTCGTAACAACTACAGTGTTAATGTTACTTCTGGAACAGAAAAAAGTCAAATTTTCTTTTCAGCTTCATACTTAGATGAAAAAGGTTACGTAATTGAAAGTGATTACAACAGATTAACCACTCGACTTAATGCTACACTAACACCAAAATCTTGGTTAACACTAGGAGCTAATGTAAATTTAACCCTAGCTGAAACTAATGGCCCAACTGGAGCTGGTTCTGGAAGTATTGTTAATCCTTTTGGTTTTGCTAAAGACATAGGATCTATCTACCCTGTTGCTTTAGTTAATGCAGAAGGAAGTTCAATTAGAGATGCTGCTGGAAACTTAATCTATGACGACGGTGAAGGGAATCCAGCGTTTGGAATTCAGGCTAGACCTTATAGTTTAGGAAGAAATGCACTCGCCGAAGCTATCTATAATGACGAATTGGACAGAAACAACAATATCGGGGCACGTCTATTTGCTGAATTTACCATTATGCCTGATTTAAACCTGAAATTAACTTATGGTCAAGATGTTCAAGACGGTATAAATAAGAGTTATGAAAATGAAAGAATAGGTGATGGTGCTCCTACAGGTAGATATGGAGAAAGAAGATTTCGCAGAGTTGTTGAAAACTTTAGCCAAGTCTTAAACTATAAGAAGTCATTCAACGATATTCACAACTTTGACTTAACTCTAGGACATGAAAGTTTTGATCGAAACTACTCTCAAAACAATGGATTGGCTAATACGCAAACTGCTACAGGTATTTATGAATTTGCTAACTTTTCTGTGGTGTCTTCTTTAGGAGGATATACTTCAGATAAAAGAACTGAAGGGTATTTTGGGAGACTTAACTACAACTTTAACGAAAAGTATTTCATCAGTGCATCTGCACGCCGTGATGGATCCTCTGTATTTGACGAAGATGTAAGATGGGGTGATTTTTATTCTGTTGGAGCTTCTTGGCTGATACACAAAGAAGCCTTCATGGATTCTGTTTCTTTTGTAGACAACTTAAAACTAAGAGCATCTTATGGTGAAGTTGGAAATGATAATCTAGGAAACTTCTATGTTTCTCAACCACTGTATGCTGTTTATTCTAATGCCGGTGCACCAGCATTGTACTGGGATACACTTGGAAACAATGCCCTTACATGGGAGAATATTGTGAGTTGGGATACTGCCATTGAATTTAGTATGTTTGATCGTTTTCTAGACGGTACTTTAGAATATTATGAAAAAGTTTCCAATGACCTTTTATATAATCTACCTATTGCACCTTCTAATGGTTTAGTTGAAAAACCTGATAACGTTGGAGCCTTAACTAACTCTGGGTTTGAATTTAGTTTGACTGGGCATATGATCGATACTGTGGATTTCTCATGGGACTTAACACTTCAAGGTTCTACACTCAAAAATGAAATCACAGAACTTCCGACACCTTTTACCAGCGGAAGTAAAAGATGGGATGTAGGTAAGTCAATTTATGATTATTATATTTTCCATTCTGCAGGGGTTGATCCAGCAAATGGTGATGCACTTTACTATATGTTCGAGGATAACGATGATGGTACTGCACGAATTCCTGTATTAAACTCTGATGGATCTCAACAAACAACAAATGACTATCAAGAAGCAGGTCGTGCTTACACGGGTACAAGTGCAGTACCTGATTTTATTGGTTCGGTTCAAAATAGTCTTAGATACAAAGATTTAAGTCTAAGTGTTATGATTACTTTTTCTCAAGGTGGAGAAATTCTTGATTATGGATACTCTGCAATGATGCATCCAGGCACATATGGAAGATCAATACACACCGATCAATTAAAAGCATGGAGAACTCCTGGTCAAGTCACTGAATTCCCAAGACTTGAGAGTGGTAATCCCAATCAAACTGTAGCTCAATCGTCTAGATTTTTGACTGATGCTTCTTTTGTAGCATTAAGAAATCTAAGTTTATCATATGATCTGACTGACGTTATTGCTAGAGAAGGACTTCAAGTAGATAGATTACGTGTATTTGCTTCAGGTGAAAATCTTTTTGTAAGCTCTGCTAGACAAGGTCTAAACCCTCAATACAATTTAGGTGGGACCCCAAGCGGTAATGACTATAATCCAGGTAGAATATTCTCCGTTGGACTTAATTTAACATTTTAATAAACATGAAAAATAATTCTAAAATTATGTTAAGAAAAATAAACTCAATGGTATTGTTAATAAGCATATTAACAATAACAGCATGTTCAAAAGAATTCTTGGACACGAAACCTACAGATTCTATTTCTTCTGCTGACGCACTCGCATCGGCATCGAATTTAAATCTTGTATTAAATGGACTGCATAGGCAAATGTATGCACAATCTCCGCTAACTGGAGGTTCAAGTTCAAGAGCGGGTGAACACTATTGGATCCCATTAGATGATGTTATTACTGGGTCACTAATCCATAGTGCAAGAGCGAATGGATGGATGAGATCTGATTTACAATGGTTAAGTCATACTGATGCTAATTCATTGACAGTAGACCAACTATGGTACCAAAGATATCACTTTATTGCAAGTGCCAATGCCATCATAAACCAGGTAGAAGAACTTGGTTTAGCGATTAGTCCAGAAATAAGTAATGTTTTGGGACAAGCATATGCATACAGAGCATGGGCATACCATAAATTAGTAACACATTATGCTAAAGGGTATATTATTGGAAACCCATCAACAGACCCTGGTGTGCCATTATTAACAAGTACCGAGGCTCCTTATACCAGTGCTCCTAGATCTACAGTAGAAGAGATTTATACTCAAATAGAGGCAGATATTGATCAAGCAATTAGCTTTTTTCAAAATGCTTCTGCTCCAGAAAATAAATCGCATATATCAATTAATGCAGCTTATGGGATTAAATCTAGGGTTGCGCTTTCTAAGGGAGATTGGACTACTGCAGCTTCTGCGGCTGTCCTAGCTCGTGACGGATTTAACTTACTAAATGAATCGCAATGGCGTAGTGGATTTTATACCACTGATTTGTCTGAAGTAATTTGGGGTGGTAGGGTAATCGATACTGAAACAACGTATTACAGATCTTACTTTTATCTAATTTGTCCAACTTTTAACGGAAGTCAAAATAGAGGAAATCCAAAGCTTGTGAATAAATTGTTTTATGACCAAATTCCTGCGACAGATTTTAGAAGACATATGGCTCTTCCAGACGCACCAAACACAAACTCATCTGCATCCAATGACACAGGTGGTAGTGCTGCATCTGATCCTAATTATGATAGTCAAGATGCATTCACTGCTGCAAAAAACGCAATCATTGCCCAGTATGGAATGACATCTAGACACAACACGCATCCTTATATGCATGTGAAGTTTCTTCAACAAAATCCTGGAACAATAGATCCAGATGATGTAATCTATATGCGTTCTTCTGAAATGTATCTTAATGAAATTGAAGCGAAAATTATGCTAAATGATTTAAGTGGAGCAAGAACTCTACTACAACAATTTGGTGAATCTCGCGATACAGCATTTAGCGCAGCTAGTTTTACAACAAAAGAGCAGTTACTTGATCAATTAAAATTTCAACGTTATGTTGAATTATATGGAGAAGGATTCAGCTACACTGACCACATTCGCTGGGATCAAGCAATTGATCTAACAGGTTCTGGTGCTTCTGAAGTGCTTTATCAAGAAGGATTTACACAAGCTAAACCTTCTGTAAACGAGGATTGGATCTGGAAAATTCCACAAGCTGAAATTGATGCTAATCCAAACATCAACGAAGCAGATCAAAATTAGTTTTTGACTAATTGAAATTAATTATATTCAAAAGAGCCATGAGTCAATATTGACTTATGGCTCTTTTTTTTGTGAAAAAGTAAAATTTAATAAAGCCTAATTGATCTAATTATAAATTCTAAACTAAAAAACTAGGAGAGAATTTCTGCTACAACAAATGTACTACCGCCAACATAAATGAAATCCTCTAATTTTGCCGCTTGTTTTGCCGTCGCTAGTGCTTCTTGTGGAGAAGAAAAGGACAAGGCATTAAGCTTATGATTTTCAGCGATTTTAATCACCTCTTCTACGGCTAATGCTCGAGAAATCGAGGGAGCGCAAAAATAATATTGTGCGTTTTTTGGAAGCATAGAAAAAATGGCATCCATTTGTTTTCCCTTGACAAAACCTAAAACGAGGTGTAATTCCCCCTCAGATTTCTTCTCCTCTAGCTGCTGAACAACGGTTATAAACCCTTCTGCATTATGGGTGACATCTGCGATAATCTCTGGTTGCTGATCAATGACTTCCCATCGACCTCTTAGACCGGTGTTTTGTGTTACTTTGGCAAAGCCATCTAACGCTTTTTGAGGTAATTGATCTACCCCTAACAGCACTTGTAGTGCCTTGTAAGCAGTGCGCTTATTTTTCTTTTGATAGCTCCCCAAAAGGTCCAGTGCAATCTCTGGGACTAGGGTTTCTTCAGCGAGATAAATAGGGGCATTCAGTTCCTTTGCTTGTGTCTTAAAAACCGGGAGGGTTTCTGCTATAGTTTCGCCAATCACCACCGGGGTTTTCTCTTTGATGATCCCCGCTTTTTCAAAAGCGATTTGCGCTAGAGAGGTGCCCAAAAATTCGGTGTGATCAAGCCCTATATTGGTAATGACAGACAGCAGCGGTTGAATCACATTTGTGGCGTCTAATCGCCCGCCTAAGCCTACTTCGATCACGGCATAGTCGACCTCTTGGTGGGTAAAATAGGCAAAGGCCATCCCGACTGTGATCTCAAAAAAAGACAACTCTTCCGCTAGAAAATAAGCCCTGTGTGCTTGCACAAAATCGATTACAAATTCTTTTGTAATCACTTGTCCATTAACGCGAATACGCTCTGAAAAATCCAACAAATGTGGCGAGGTATAGAGTCCTACTTTATAGCCCATTTCTTGTAAAGCAGCGGCGATAATGTGGGAGGTAGACCCTTTCCCATTTGTTCCTGCAATATGAATAGTGGGCAAATTCTTTTCTGGGTGATTGAGATGCGTGACAAAGGCTTCCATTTTGGCTAAGCCTGGTTTATAGGCTGCCGCACCTTGATTTTGGAAAACGGGAGTTTGAGAAAAGAGCCACTGGGTGACCTCGTCATAGGTTTGCACTATTCGCTTAATTTAAAGTTAATCACTACAAAACCGATTTGTGTTGAAGGAGCATTCGTATCTGGAAACCATTTATGTAAGAGAGCGGTTTTCTTTGCGGGTGCTAATAAGCAGGGATGCACATTAGTAGATCCTTTAACCCCTGGCTCTGCAGCGATGACCTGTCCTTGTTGATTTACGGTAATACGCACGACTACTGTTCCCTCTTCATTACACTCTTGGGTAACGGCACCATTGGATTGTAAATTGCGCCCATTAAGACCATAGCCTTTCCCGTTTCCGCCTAATCCCGCGGTATTGTAATAACTACTCGCATAGGGATTACCTTCTACTTTTCCTTTATCGCCTGGTGTATTGTCGTCTCCCTCTCCTTTTTGTTGCTCTCCCTCTACCTTTTTAGCATTCAACACATTTGACAGTATATTTTTAGTTGCATCGGAAACTTTAGGTTTTGGTGGAGCTGGCGGCGTAGGTTCGACTTTTGGTTGCGCTACCTTTTTCTTTGGAGATGTTTTCTTAGGAGTATTTTTCTTGGGGGTCGTTTTGGGTTGTTTTTTAACTACAGGAATAGAGGCTTCTTTTTGTGTCAACACTTTGGCAGTACTCTTTTCTGTAGGAGGAGGAACTTGTTTTGGGGTGGATTGCTGCACTTGTTTTGGCTGACTCGCAACAGCTTTAGTGGGTTGAACTTTTCCACTTCCTTGATTTGATGTGCCAAAATTAACTTCCATCCCATAACTGATAGGCGGATCAAAATACTTTAAGCCCACCAATGAAAAAAGCAATAGCAATAAAACCGCAATGATAGTGGTTAATACTGCTGACTTCTTTTCGTGTGGTGTTTTAAAATATTTCATACTATTGAGCATCTACTGCCAAAACAACTTTGATGGCATTTTGATTCGCAATGTTCATTACATAGACTACCTCGTCAATGGGCACAGTTTTTTGTGCTCTAAGCACAATCACTTTTTCGTCTTGAGCGTTTAGTGTAGCCAGTAGCTCTGCCTGTATAGCCGTTTTGGCAATTCGCTTTCCATCGATAAAAAAGCGATTGTTCTCGTTAATGGTTACCGCAACGGACTGTCTGTTTTCTGTTTTCCCTTTTGCTTGAGGTAACTTTACTTCGATTGTATCTAATTGCTTTGCTAATGTTGAGGCTATCATAAAAAAGATCAACAATAGAAAAACAACATCTGTCATGGAAGACATGTTGAATTCTGGTGTAATTTTATTTCGACCGCGTAAATTCATTTAGACTGCTGGTTCGTTTAATAAATCTAAAAAGACAAAAGAAGTTGCCTCCATTTGATAGACCACTTTGTTGGTCTTAACCACAAGGTGATTATAAGTGATATAGCCTACAATTCCCACAATTAGTCCAGCAACGGTGGTCGTCATAGCGGTATAGAGTCCGTCTGATAAAAGTTTCATGTCGATGTTTCCACCTGCATTAGAGATTTCAAAGATGGACAAGATCATCCCTATTACTGTCCCTAAAAATCCAATCATGGGTGCAGCACCTGCAATGGTCGCTAGAACGCTAACATTCTTCTCTAGCTTATAGACTTCTAATCGACCGGCATTTTCAATGGTGGTATTAATGTCTTCTAATGGGCGACCAATTCGTGAAATTCCTTTCCCGATTAAACGTGCTACCGGAAGATCTTCCTTTAGACAAAGGGCTTGGGCAGCTTCGATTTTGCCTTGACCGACATAAAGCTTGATTTGCTCCATAAAATTCTTGTCAATCTTACTGGCCGCACGAATAGCAAACCAACGCTCAAAATAAATGTAAATAGCAATAAGCAACAAGAGAAACAAAAGGCCAATGATAATTTGACCCCCTAAACCACCATCGCGAATTAACGCAACTAACGAAAGGGTTTTTTCTGTCCTTATTGGACTTTCTTGAAACAATGATATATAGTTTATCCAGGTCATATGATTCTTTTTATAATGAACGCATGAAAACCGAATAAAGTATATACCCTATGCGATATATCCGCGTAATAACATAAAGGTAATTGAACCTGCAAAGAAACCTAGGAAAGCTAACCATGAAATCTTTTTGAGGTACCAGAAAAAGTCAATTTTTTCCATTCCCATTGCCACTACTCCAGCAGCAGATCCTATGATTAACATACTTCCTCCTGTCCCAGCAGAAAAGGCAATAAAATGCCATAATGGATCATCTGTTACTTGAGAGAACATTCCCATTGATGCCGCCACTAGCGGTACATTATCGATGACTGCAGAACCAATTCCTAATAGCATAATCACGATATCAGTATTTGGAATAGCGGTATTTAAGCCTTCGGCAAATTGGAACAACATTCCTAAGGACTCTAAGGCTGCAACAGCTAATAAAATTCCTAAAAAGAAAAGGATACTGGGCAACTCAATCTTAGAAAGAGATTTGTGTACTGGACTGTGGTGTGATGCTTCGTCGTGATCATCGTCAATCGAAGTAATATTAATTTTTGTCGCACTAAAGATTTCGGCAAAAGTCGCTACTATGGCCAAAGAGAACATCATCCCTACATAAGGTGGTAAGTGAGTAACCGTTTTAAAAACTGGAACAAACACAATGGCAGAAAGTCCTAAATACAACATCGCTGCACCTTTAGGGTGAGTAGGTTCTTCTTCTTTTTCATTTTCTACTGCGGGTATATTCCCTTTAAAGGCTGGCAATAAAGAGGCGATAAATACAGGCACTACAACACAAACAATAGAAGGAATCAATAGATAGGCAATTAATTTTCCGGTGGTTACTTTGTTACCAATCCATAACATCGTAGTGGTCACATCCCCAATCGGAGACCATGCACCCCCAGCATTTGCTGCTACAATAATTAGACCGGCAAACCACACACGAACATCTCGATCTCCAATTACTTTTTGAAGAATCGTGATCAACACGATTGTTGCAGTTAGGTTATCAATAATCGCTGAAAGAATAAAAGCTAAAACAGCAAATATCCACAATAAGTGTTTTTTAGATTTTGTTTTGATAAAGGATTTAATGGTCGCAAATCCGTTGAAATAATCAATGATTTCAACGATGGTCATTGCCCCTAAAAGGAAGATGATAATCTCTGCTGTTTTCCCTAAATGGTGCAACAGGATTTCTTCAATATGAGAAGGAACCAATTGCTTTAAAGCTGTATCCACCTCAAAAACAGGTAAATGGGCAAGAGAAACAATCGCCCATAATAAAGCCATCATAGCTAATGCGGGGATGAGTTTATCTACTTTAAGGGTGTGTTCAAGGGTAATGGCTAGATAACCTAGCACGAAAATCGAAATTAATAGTACTTCCATGATTTATTTTTCTTGTCCCCCTATCGGGACATCATTTAGAAAAACGAAAATAGACATTTCTTAAGAATATGACCTATACTAGGGGAAAAATATCTCCCCAGAAGCATGATCAAATTGAGCTCCAGTCACGCTTGCCAAACAATTGTTTAGGTTCAGTTCTTTTAAAACCCCTAAAAAGCCAAAAATCACCGCCTCCTTATATTCGATAAGTTCTTTTGAAGGGAGGACTATATCTGTTTTGGCGTTAGCCTTTATTAAACTGATCAAAAAAGTATTGTAGCAGCCCCCTCCACTGCACAAAACAGAACCATTAACTGGCAGTTGTTGCACAATTTGATCGGCAATATGATGACAAAAAGTATGTAAAATATCGGCGGGAGAAGAATCTTTAAACTCGTTTAATAAAGGATTGATATGCGCTTTCACCCACTCAATGCCTAGAGATTTTGGAAAAGTTGCTTGATAGAACTCTAATCGATTGAGTTTGTCTAACAACTCAGTAAGTAATTGTCCACTTTTAGCAAGATCTCCATTGTTGTCATAGGCTAATCCCAAAGGTTGAACTAATGCGTTCATCACGATATTAACGGGACAAATATCAAATGCGACTACTGGATCATTACTTAGGAGAGTGATATTGGCAAAGCCTCCTAAATTAACACATGCGGCATAGTTGCTAAAAAGATGCACTTCCCCTCCAGGAACTAGAGGAGCGCCCTGGCCTCCTAGCGCAACATCAGCGACCCTAAAATCACATATAACCTTATGCCCAGTAGTCTTTGCAAGCAAAGCCAAATTCCCTATCTGATATGTAACGTCATTCTCTGGCTGATGCAAAACCGTATGTCCATGAGAGCTAACAAAGTCTGGAGGAAGTGGCTGTTCTGCTAAAAAATCTTGAATGATTTTAGCGAGATAAAGAGTGTAGTCATGGTCTAATGTGGCCAAATCTTTTTTGGATAAATCCACACAATTTTTTAGATGTTCAAGCCATTCTTCTGGATAAGGAATCGTAGTGGCATTTAAAATGGAAAAATCCCATTCCCCATTATGTATAAATTGGATCATCGCTAGATCAACTCCATCAAGGGAAGTTCCCGACATTACCCCTAAAACAGTTTTTTCAAGCAAATCCACTTTTTAACACTTTATCTCGACAAAAATACGCTGAAAATTACATTTCTTTCAAATGTCAGGAGCTTCAATTGAGAATTTTTAAAAAAACCACACATTTAACTCATAAGTCTTAAAAATCACTAAATTTCACTTGACCTACACTACTAAACCCGAGCTTAAATGTTAAATTTGATGCTCTTAAAAAAAACCTAGACAGTATGTTACCAGAAAAACAAGGGCTTTACTCGCCTGATTTTGAGCATGATAATTGTGGAGCAGGGTTTATCTGTAGCCTAGAAGGAAAGAAGACCAATGACATCATTGGGAAAGCGCTAGATATTCTTGTCAAATTAGAACACCGTGGGGCTGTTAGCTCTGACGGAAAAACAGGAGATGGTGCCGGAATCTTGATTGAAATCCCCCATGACTTTCTGGTAAAAAATGTAGATTTTAAACTTCCAGAGCTACATCAATATGCCGTAGGGATGACTTTCCTACCGCAAAAAGACAACCAGCGCGCCTACTGCATCGAGGTTTTTGAAAATGCCATTAAAGCACAAGGTCTTGCCATCTTAGGATGGAGAAAGGTTCCCGTAAACAAAAGTGTTACTGGAAGAATTGCTTCTCAAACAGAACCTTACATCGCACAAGTATTTGTTGGGAAAGGCGAAGATGCAATCAGCGATCACGAATTTAATGTGAAGCTTTTTGTCGCTCGTAAAAAAGCAGAACACACCATTTATGAGTCAAAATTATCTGAAGCGAAATACTTCTATTTCCCTTCTCTTTCTACGCATACATTAATTTATAAAGGTTTACTTGTCCCAGAAGACATCGAACCTTATTATACCGATTTATCAGATCCATTAGTGGTAACACGTTTGGCGTTAGTACACCAGCGTTTCTCTACCAACACCTTCCCTACTTGGGATTTGGCGCAGCCATTTAGATATATGTGCCACAACGGAGAGATCAATACCTTTAGAGGAAACTACAGCCGTATGCAAGCGCGTGAAGAGCTCTTCAAAAGCGACTTGATTGGAGATGATATCAAAGAAATACTTCCTGTTGTACTTAAAGGAAAGTCAGATTCTTCTTCCATGGATATGGCAGTAGAACTTCTCCTTGCTACGGGCCGTTCATTACCAGAAGTCATGATGATGATGGTACCAGAAGCATGGGAAAAACACAAATCAATGGATCCGGCGAAAAAAGCCTTCTATCAATACAACGCTTGTATTATGGAGCCATGGGATGGTCCTGCTTCTATTCCTTTTACTGACGGAAAATACATCGGTGCTTTACTCGATAGAAATGGATTAAGACCATCGCGTTATACGGTAACAAAAGACGGCTATGTTGTGATGTCTTCTGAAGCGGGTGTCCTTGATATAGATCCGGCAAATGTAGTAAAACACGGTCGCCTTGAGCCAGGACGTATGTTCCTTGTAAACATGGACGAAGGTCGCATTATAGAAGACGAAGAAATCAAATCTCAGGTAGTCAATGAACGTCCTTACCAAGAATGGTTAGACGAAAACTTATTGCCACTGGCAAAAGTTCCTTACACAGGAAATCACTTAGCGGTAGAATCTGAGGATTACGAAACACGCCTACGTGTTTTTGGGTATACCCAAGAAGATTTTAAAACCATCATCTTACCCATGAGTCTTCAAGGGAAAGAAGCGATTGGTTCTATGGGAACAGATACGCCATTAGCAGTTTTATCTGAACGCCCACAGTTACTCTACAACTACTTCAAACAATTATTTGCCCAGGTAACTAACCCACCATTAGATGGGATTAGAGAAGAAATCGTTACAGATACTTCTTTAAGCTTAGGAGGGGATTTAAATATATTTGAAATTACTTCGGCTCACGCCAAAAAGTTAAGCATTCAAAATCCTGTGATCTCTAACGAGGATTTAGACAAGATTAAACACATTGATCACCCAGACTTTAAAACCATCGCTATCCCTACCCTTTATGAGGTACACAAAGGGATGAATGGTCTTGAAGCTGCACTTGACCAAATGGTTAAAAGCATTGAAAAAGAAGTGGACAACGGGGCGAACATCGTGATCTTATCAGATAGAGGGGTGTCAAATTTCTTTGCGCCTATCCCTATGCTTTTGGCTTGTGCGCACACGCACAACGCCTTAAAACGATTAAAGAAACGTTCTAACTTTGGGATCGTTATTGAATCTGCAGAACCACGTGAACCGCATCATTTCTCTTGCCTGTTTGGTTATGGAGCGAGTGCGATCAACCCTTATATGGTGAACGAGATTATCGAGCAGCAAGCCGAGAATGGTGAGCTGAAAGGAATCGACGCAGCAACCGCTATCGAGAATTTCAATAAGGCTATCGCCAAAGGGATTGTCAAGGTGATGAATAAAATTGGGATCTCAACGTTACACTCTTACCGCGGAGCGCAAATCTTTGAAGCTTTAGGGTTAAGTGAAAAACTAGTCGATCAATTCTTCTGTGATACAGCTACTAGAATTGAAGGAGTTGGATTATATGAAATCGAACGCGAAATCTCACGTCGTTACAACAAAGCATTTACAAAAGAAGGTTTAGCAGGTCTAGACCTAGAAATCGGTGGAGAATACCGCTGGAGAAGAGATGGAGAAGCGCATATGCTCAATCCAACTACTATTGCTAAACTGCAACAAGCCGTAAAGCAAAACAAATGGGAAAGCTATGAGGTTTACTCAAATATGATCAACGAGCAGTCAGAAAAACTCATGACCATTCGCGGTTTATTTGAATTCTCAAGCTTTGATCCTATTCCACTTGATGAAGTAGAACCATGGACAGATATTGTCAAGCGTTTTAAAACGGGAGCCATGTCTTTAGGGTCGATCTCTGCAGAAGCGCATGAGAACTTGGCCATCGCCATGAACCGTATCGGTGGAAAGAGTAACTCTGGAGAAGGAGGAGAAGATCCAAAACGTTTCCAACCAGACAACAATGGTAACTGGCGTAACTCTGCAATCAAGCAGGTCGCTTCTGGACGCTTTGGGGTGTCGAGTCACTACCTTTCTTCGGCGAAAGAAATACAAATTAAAATGGCACAAGGTGCCAAACCTGGAGAAGGAGGACAACTTCCTGGACCAAAGGTTAACCCTTATATCGCATCGGTTAGAAATTCAACTCCTTATGTAGGCTTGATTTCACCCCCACCTCACCACGATATTTATTCTATCGAGGATTTAGCACAGCTTATTTATGACTTGAAAAACGCCAACCGCGAAGCTCGAGTAAATGTAAAGTTAGTGTCAGAAGTAGGAGTAGGAACCATTGCTGCTGGTGTGGCTAAAGCCAAAGCAGATGTTGTTCTAATTTCTGGATTTGACGGTGGTACAGGAGCATCTCCGCTTACTTCTTTGAAGCACGCAGGATTACCTTGGGAATTAGGAATTGCTGAAGCACAACAAACACTCGTCATGAACGATTTACGTAACCGTATTGTCCTAGAATGTGATGGACAAATGAAAACGGGACGTGATGTTGCCATCGCTTGTTTATTAGGAGCAGAAGAATTTGGATTCTCGACTGCACCCCTAGTTGCTTCAGGATGTATTATGATGCGTGCTTGTCACCTCAACACCTGCCCAGTAGGGATCGCAACACAAGATCCAGAATTGCGCAAAAACTTTAAAGGAAAGCCAGAACACGTCATTAACTTTATGTACTTCGTAGCAGAAGAGCTGCGTAAGATCATGGCAAGCTTAGGCTTTAGAACCGTTGAAGAAATGGTCGGTCAATCGCAGAAAATCAACATGAAGAAAGCGGTCGATCACTTTAAAGCGCAAGGTATCGATGTTTCTAAGATTCTTTACAAGCCAGAAGTTGGTCCTAAAGTAAAATTACACAACACACAAAAACAAGATCACGGACTTGAAAACGTACTTGATTTTGATATTGTCAAGGCAGCTCACCCAGCGATTTATCGCAAAGAGGAGCAACACCTAGAATTTAACATCAAGAATACAGACCGAACTGTGGGTGCCATCCTATCAAATGAAATTTCAAAAATTCACGGAGCTAATGGTCTTCCAGAAGACACCCTGAGTTTGAAATTCACTGGAACGGCAGGACAAAGTTTTGGGGCATTTGCCGCTAAAGGACTTTATATGAAAGTCTCAGGAACTTGTAACGACTACTTCGGAAAAGGTTTATCTGGAGGGAAATTAATCGCAGAAGTACCTAAAACAGCTACTTTCAAAGCAGACGAAAACATCATCGTGGGGAATGTTGCCCTCTATGGTGCGGTAACTGGAGAAGCTTACATCAACGGGATTGCTGGAGAGCGCTTCTGTGTAAGAAACTCTGGAGCTACTGCGGTAGTTGAAGGAATCGGAGATCACGGTTGTGAATATATGACCGGAGGTATCGCGTTAATTTTAGGAGAAACTGGACGTAACTTTGCCGCTGGTATGAGTGGAGGTATTGCTTATCTCTATAGCCCAGACGGTACATTTGACGAAAAGAAATTCAACCTTGAAATGGTTGAATTAGAAGACTTGACTGATCAAGATCGCGACACTGTCCACGGACTTTTAAATAATCACAAAGATTATACATCAAGTAGTAAAGCTGCTTCAATATTAAAAGACTGGCCAGATAGTTCAAAGAACTTCATCAAGGTAATGCCAACAGATTATAAGAAAGCATTAGCTATGCTTGCTGCACAAAAAGAACAAGAACAAAACGCTTAATCTCATGGGAAAATTAAGAGGATTTATGGAGTATGATCGCATTAAAGAAGAAGCGATTGACCCAAAAAAACGTATCGAAAATTACAAGGAATTTACCATTGCTCCTAAAACAGAACAATTACAAGAACAAGGAGGACGCTGCATGGACTGTGGAGTTCCTTTTTGTCACAGTGGTTGTCCGTTAGGGAATTTAATTCCTGACTTCAATGATGCGGTATATAAGAACGAATGGGAGAAGGCATTAAACATCCTTCATTCTACCAACAACTTCCCAGAATTTACAGGACGTTTGTGTCCTGCGCCTTGTGAGGAAGCTTGTGTATTAGGAATTGTCAACCCTCCTGTATCAATCGAATTAATCGAAAAGTATATCGTTGAACGCGGTTTTTCTGAAGGTTGGATCAAAGCACAGCCTCCAGTACAACGCACCGGGAAATCTGTTGCAGTAGTAGGATCTGGTCCTGCTGGATTAGCAGCAGCACAACAATTGAATCGTGCTGGACACAAAGTGACGGTTTACGAAAGAGATAACAAAATCGGTGGATTGTTACGCTATGGTATACCAGACTTTAAAATGGAAAAAGACGTTATCGATCGTCGTTTAACCGTTCTTAAAGATGAAGGAATCGAGTTTGTCATTAACACAGAAATCGGGAAAGACATACAAGCAAGCCAGTTAGAAGAAGATTTTGACGCTGTTGTACTTTGTATGGGAGCTACCGTTAGAAGACAACTTCCTATTCCTGGAGCAGATCTAAATGGCGTAGTTCAAGCCATGGATTTCTTACCCCACAACAACAAAGCTGTTGATGGGCAACACGAGAGAGAAGAAAAGTATTTAGCCACAGATAAAAACGTTATTGTAATTGGTGGTGGAGATACCGGTTCTGACTGTATTGGTACTTCTAACCGTCATGGCGCAAAAAGCGTGACGAACTTTGAAATCATGCCAAAACCGGCAGATGGACGTACCGATGAAAACCCTTGGCCATATTGGCCATTCAAACTCAAAACTTCTTCTTCTCATGAAGAAGGAATTCACCGTGAGTGGTCGATCCTAACCAAAGAATTTATTGGCGACGGAAAAGGGAATCTTAAGGCGTTAAAAACAGTAGAAGTACAATGGAAAAAAGTTCCAGGAGAGCGTCCAAAACTCATCGAAAGAGAAGGAAGTGAAAAAGAATGGCCGTGTGAATTAGCACTTTTAGCCCTTGGATTCACAGGACCAGAATTAACTGTACCAGAACAATTTGGTCTTACCTATGATGCTCGTGGAAACGTAAAAGGAGAAAACGACTATCAAACAGTAAAGCCTAATATCTTTACTGCTGGGGATGTAAGAAGAGGACAGTCTTTAATCGTTTGGGCGATTTCTGAAGGTCGTGAAGCTGCACATCAAATCGATAAGCATTTGATGGGTCACTCGACTTTACCACAGAAGAATACTACAGGAGACTTAGTCGCTGTATAGAGGAATAACCATCCTTGAATTAAACTACCCCTCTTTTTAAGAGGGGTTTTTTTTATTGCTTAATCTTCTGGATTCAAGGCGCGATCGATCAGGTCAGCGACATTAATCCGTGCCCCTTTGGGAATGCTATCTGTTACCGTAAATATTAACAAGTCTTTCCCCGGAGTCTTAAGGTAGATTTTCTGGCCTATGGGCAAATCAACTCCGCTTTTAGAATAAGGACTCAGATTGGGATTCATGATCCCTGGAATTTTTATAGGCAGAGATTGCACTGTGGTATTCACCAAATAAAATCCGCGTTGCGGAGTGGGTGGCCCCACTTTCTTTTTTCCGGGTTTTCCCTTAAAAACAATGTACTCCACTTTGAGAGGCGCGAGAAATCTATTTTCAAACTGCAAATACATTTCTTCTTCAATCGCTAGGGTGGCGTTAGCACCTTTGGCTAAGCCAAAACCCTTCTGCAAAGAGTCATTTTCCTCTAATCGTGCAGATACACCCAAATCAAATTTACTCTTGTTCCATATTTTCACCACATAACCTTTAAAGTTGGGGTAGTCTAATTTCACCACTTGTTTAGGCGATAAGAAAAGCGTGGATCTTTCTTGAGATTGCTTTTGCGCAAAACCTAAGAAGGCGCAAAAAAAGAGAAGGATACTTAATTGTTTCATAGCCTAAAAATACAACCTATCTTTGAATTTCATGAAGGAGATCAAAAAAGTAGCCGTTATTGGCGGTGGAGCCGCAGGATTTTTTGCCGCTTTATCGGTGGCCGAACATCACCCTTCTGCGCAGATTACGCTGTATGAAAAAAGCAGTAAAGTTCTTTCAAAAGTAAAGGTCTCTGGCGGGGGACGCTGCAATGTCACCCACGACTGCACCGATATCCCCACCCTAATACAAGCTTATCCCAGAGGCGGAAAACAACTCAAGTCGATCTTTCATAGCTTCCAACCCAAAGACACTATCGCATGGTTTAACGCAAGAGGCGTTACTTTAAAAACCGAAAAGGATGGCCGTATGTTTCCCGTTACAGATGACTCCCAGACCATCATTGATTGTTTGGAATCCGCTTGTGACAAGCTGGGAATCCAACGCCAACTCAATTCAGGGGTGGAAAAAATTAGTTGTAAAGAGGAACAATGGACCCTCCAATTTAAAAATGGGAGTATACAATGCGACGCAGTAATTATAACCACTGGAGGTAGCCCAAAAGCAAAAGGTTTTGATTGGTTAGCAAATTTAGACCACAGCATCATCCCCCCTGTCCCCTCTTTATTCACCTTTAATATGCCAAAGGAAGACATTACCCAGCTAATGGGAGTAGTCGCAAAAAAGGCTAAAGTGCATATCATCGGAAGCAAGATCAAAACCGAAGGCCCTTTGTTAATCACCCATTGGGGCATGAGTGGTCCCGCAATTTTAAAAGCTTCTTCGATGGGAGCAAGAGCCTTAGCAGAATGCGATTATCGGTTTAGTATAAGGGTGCAATGGCTAGAAGCATCTCCGCAAGAATTATTGAATACCCTAGAACAAATCGCAAAGGCTAATCCGCAGAAGCAGATTGGAAAACTAAATCCTTTTGAGTTCCCTAACCGCCTTTGGGTTTACCTCTTACAAAAAATCAAACTCGCCCAAGACCGAAGATGGAACGAGGTAGGCCAAAAAAACTTTCATCGCTTGATTGACCTCTTGACCAATGATAACTATACGGTAGAAGGCAAAACTACCTTTAAAGAAGAATTTGTGACCTGTGGCGGCATTAGTCTAAAAGACATCAACATGAAAACCATGGAAAGCAAAAAAGCCAAAGGCCTTTATTTTGCTGGGGAAGTTCTAGACATCGATGCCATTACGGGAGGCTATAACTTTCAGGCAGCTTGGAGCGGGGGTTATGTCGCGGGAAAACTCCAATAATTTCTCTCGCTACAAAGAGGCAATTAAACGGAAATATTTAATTTAGACCTGCAAAGACAAACAACATCAACCGAAGTGACAAAATCATCTTCTTTCCTTCCTCTTAACAAAAAAAGCCTTGGGCTTATTGTTCTTCTTTTAGGTCTTATCGCCTTTGTGATTCATGAAGTCAAACACCGCGTGAATGACCACAGCTATGAAACCTCGCTATTAACTGAATTTGAAGGCATGTATTTTGATCAACCCTTCCCCATGATGGTTTTTGATGAGTATTATATTCCAGAAGGAGTAACCCAAAATGCCTTGATCGTTGGCCCAGGGAAATCTGGATCACAAGAAATTTTTCAACAATTAGAAGAGCAACACGGCCCATTAAACGGGAAAAGCATCCGCCTAAAAGGAACCTTATATACGACAGACAACAAAACCTTGATTGAACTCTCTCAAGGGGTAGATGCCCTGCTCGCCATTGAAAGAGGCTATACTTACCCCATACAACGTACTGCTAAAAAACCCATGCACCTGCAAGGGGAAATCATCAATGCGAAGTGCTGGTACACCCAGCAAGAAATAAGAGACGGCTACTATCACAAGCGCTGTTCAAAAGCTTGTATCGAAAATGGTATTCCGCCCGTTCTCAAAGTAGAAAATGAAGGCGGTAATGCTTTTTATCTACTCGACGCCTCCACGCTGGCTGGAGAAGAGGCGATTATTGAACATATCGCCAAAACCGTTGAAATTGATGGAGAAGTCAATTTCCAAAACGGTTGGAGTGTCTTGACACTAGACGAAAATAGTATTCGCAGAATCGACTAAATTAAGCATGCGTTATTTGCTCTCACATCAAGAAAGTGACCGATTGCTTTTTAGGCCCATCGCCGAAACTGATTTTGAGACTTGGCTCCCCTTTTTTAAAAGTAAAGCCGCCATGCAACACTGGCCCATTGGAAATCTAACTGCCGAAGAATATGCCCACCAATGGTATGAAAAGCAATGGGATCGCTATAAGCATAATTGGGGCGGAATGAACGCACTCATCCTTAAAGACAGCCAAACGCTAATTGGTCATGCAGGTTTACTCACCCAGAAAATTGAGAACAAGATTGAACTGGAAGTGGCCTATTCTCTCCTACCTGACTACTGGCAAAAAGGTTATGCCACAGAGACGGCTTTAAAATGTAAAAACGTCGCCTTTGAAGAAGGCTATTGCCAAAAGTTGGTCGCACTAATCGCCCCCAGTAACACCCCCTCAATTGCAGTGGCTAAAAGCCTGGGGATGAAAAAAGAAAAGCGGGTCCTTTTTCAAGAGGTCATCGCAGATTTGTATTATATTGAGCATCAAAATTAAAAAAGCACCCATGAAAAACGCCGTCCTACTTTTAAGCTGTTTTGTGAATGTACAACTTACTGCCCAGCATCAATTTGACCAAGCGAAAGTGCGCGAGCAAATTAGCCAAGCAGAAACCAAAGCGATTTTATTCACCCTCGCTAGTGATGAAATGAAAGGAAGGGATACCAAGAGTGGAGGCTATTACAAAGCCGCTGATTTTGTCGCAAACTATTTTGAGCAACACAACATCCAGCCTTTTTATCCCGCGTACCGCGATTCTTTGGTGACCGATAGTTTAGTGTCCTATAATGTTGTGGGAAGCATCGGCAAATATGTTCCGGGGAAGAAAACTGTTTTGATTGGGGCGCACTTAGATCACATTGGTATCCAAGAAAATGAAGGAGATAATCTCTACAATGGCGCGAATGACAATGCTACCGGCTCTACTGCGGTTGTACAAATCGCTGCTTTTTTAGCGAAACATCAATGGGAGCAAAATATCTTAGTAGCGCTTTTTGCAGACGAAGAAAAAGGACTAAAAGGCGCCTATCATCTCGCCGAACGTTTAAAAGCAGAAAAAGTCAACCTAGCCTATATGGTGAATTTTGAAATGCTGGGTATCACTTTGACCACTGGAGCGAACCAAGTCTATATGACTGGCTTTAAATTATCCAATATGGAAAAAGAGATGAATCAAATTTCAGCTGATTTTGTGCGCTTTTTACCGCAGGCAAAAGAACTCAACCTCTTTAAACGTTCCGATAACTATGCCTTTTACAAGGCCTTTAATATCCCGGCACAAACCCTTTCAACCTTTGATTTCCAAAACTATGACTTCTATCACAAGGCGGGAGACGAAGCAGAAAAGATGGAGGTGGAGAATATGAATCAGATCATAGGGACGGCCGCCTATACCTTAGCAGAAATGTTGCGCAAGGATACTGCTGTTGAAATGTACCCCGCAGCAAAAGAATAGTTAAGCGTTCTTCTGGGTCTGCTCTCTAAAGGTACTCTCAAAAATCTTATCGGCATTGCCAGCTTCAAAGCCTTCGCGGCGGTGTTCGCGTTTTAATTCTGCTGTAGGTAAATGTTGGAATTCCGCCAACGGAAGTCGCTCGGCAAATTCAACATAGCTCCCCGGGATTTCCTGGGTGCTGCCACAGGCAAAAGTCGCTGCTATCATTTTAGCGACAGAGCTGGACTGGCGCAATAAGCCGTCTGGGCTTACTTTGATTTTTCCGCCGGCGGTGTTTAATATTACTCCGATTTCCTCTAAAAAAGCATTGAACTTTTCTAGGGTGTTGTAGGTGTATAAAGCGTGAACGCTAATGGTGTAATGGTTGAGATAATAGCGATTGTAAATCACCCATGCAGCATATTCACTCTCGCTGGCAAGCGCTTCGTATTCTTTGGCCGTAGGCAAATTCCACAACGGCCGATGGAAGAACTCCCCCACCTGCGCGGCATTGTCGAGATCTAAGGCATCGACGGGATCACTTGTGATGGACTGGGTGAATTTCCCGATGATCTTTTGGCTTGCCTCTGACAAATCTTGCACCCTTAACTCACTGATAAAAATACGGGGATACTTAGGGTGCGGAGGCGCATACCAATAGGCGTCTAGCTTTTTCTTAGCAAAAAAGTAAGGCTCCATTTTGGTGTAACCATAATGCAAAAAAATCTTTTCAAAAGAGGCTAAGCCTAAGTTTGGGACGCCCAAAGTTCTAAAGGCGACATGATCGTTTTCAATCTCGCTCTCTTGCGCGATCATCCCTTTTTCCTGCATGGCGTCGACAATCTTCCCTACATCTGGAACTCTTTCGCGATATGGGGTAAAGAGGGCTTCCATTATTTGATCTAAAGCTTCCATTGGTGTTATTTTTGATTAAATTTAGCAAGATATTTATAAACGCAACCTCTTGAGACATTTCTTCATGTTAAAACAATTCTTTACAACGGTCCTAATTGCTGTATTCTTCTTTACCGCTTGTACCTCTTCTAAGCAACAATTTGAAAAAGGAAACTATGAAAAGGCCGTGGCCTTGAGCATTAAAAAGCTGAGAAAAAAGCCGGATAATAGCAAGCAAAAAGCCATTCTTAAAGCAGCTTATGGGTATGCCGTACAAGTATCTGAACAAAAAATCAAGCAGCAGCAGCAAAGCACAGATCGTTTTAAATGGGATGCTGTGATTGCGCAATACCGCAAAATGCAGCAATTGTACACCGATTTATTGCAGTGCCCCGGTTGTCTTGCTGTGGTGAGTCCGGTGGACTTACAAAATGAATTAAACGAAGCCTTAGCCGCAGGAGCTCAGGTCTATGTCGAAGAAGGACAAAAAGCCCTCGCCACCAAAGAAAAAGAAGGGGGCCGCGTTGCCTACCGCCATTTTGCGCAAGCAAAAGCCTACCAAAATAATTATGGCAATATCGACCTTATGTTAAATGATGCCAGAACACAAGGAACCGAAGTGATTGGCGTCTCGCGTATACCCGTAAGCAGTAAAGGCCTTGAACTCAATACCGCTTTTTTCTTGCAACAACTTATCCAGGCGATGAATGACTTAAATTATTTCTTTGCCGTCTTTGCGCCAGTAGAGCAATTGGACGAGCAACAGCAGGTGCCGGACCAAGTGGTCGATCTTTCTTTTGACGATTACTATATCGGGCAGACCTATGTGAAAGAGATCCGAGAAAGCCTGGTGCGCGATAGTGTCAAGGTAGGAGAAGTCACCGACAGCCTAGGGACAAAATACGCGGTTTATGGCGAAGTAAAAGCCGACTTGCAACGCTATGAAAAAACCATCGAAAGCGGAGGCTTATTGAACATCGCCATCGTTGATCCTAATAACCAAAGCATCCTTTTCCAACAAAAAATCCCCAGCACAACCGTCTGGGAAAACGACTGGGCGACCTATCAAGGTGACAAAAGAGCCTTGACCAAAGAAGAGCTTGCCTTAACCCGAGAAAAAGAATTATTACCACCGCCGCCACAGGACTTGTTCTATTCGTTTACGCGTCCGTTATTTGATCAAACCGCTAATTTATTGCGCAGACGCTACCGCTATCTAAGACAATAAAAGCATGAAAAGAATCCTTCAACTTCTCTTTTTAGGACTCGTCCTTTTAGTCCTTTTTATGGGTTACAAAACCCTGCAGTTTAAATCCCAGCAAATCAAAGTGGACGCAGTCACTTTAAACCCGGTGGGAGAACAAGTGGTGGATCGCTTCGCGAAAGCAGTGACCCAGCTTGACGCGTGAAACTCAAAAAGAGAAGGTGAAAGTAGTAAGTGTCAATGGGGATTTTGAAGTAGCTAAAAAAG
>JBDNAJ010000011.1:0-8076 GCA_039768455.1 Candidatus Arcticimaribacter sp. | reverse complement strand
TTTTGATCGTCCTAAAAAGAATTCACGAAACAAAAAGAACAATCGCAATCGAAATCGCAATCGAAACCGAAAGGCGCCTCAAAAAAATGAATAACAATTGGGTTCTTATCAGTCTTATACTCCTCTTATTATCTACTGCGTGTGGGGGAGAAAACACTTTGTATAGAATAGATCAAAATACCTCTAACGGATGGAAAATAGATCAACTCCTTATATTTGAACTAGAAGAAGAACTGTCAACTGCGGTTGACTTGTACATTCATGTTCGCAATAATCAATCCTACCCTTTTTCAAATATCTTTTTAATCGCTAGTATTAAAAGTAACGATTCTCTAATAGAACGCGATACCTTAGAATATGCGATGGCAAAGCCAAATGGAGAATGGCTAGGAAGCGGTTTTTCCGCTGTAAAAGAAAGTAAATTGTGGTGGAAAGAAAACTGGCAACCGCAAACAACAGCTCCTTATACCATTGAAATTGCGCAGGCAAATCGCGTAAATGGGAGAGAGAAAGCAGCCCCTCAACTAGAAGGGATTATATCAGTAGGTTTATCCATTAATGCAAGAGAATAATCCATGGCAAAGAAAGTAAAGAAGAAAAATAAATCCATTGACTTTAGTGGACTAATAAAATTATTTTGGCTCTGCTTTCTAATTGGTATTGTGTTTGTTGCTGGAATCTTTGGAAGTGCTGCTTTAGGACTCTTTGGTCCCATGCCCCCTTTGGAACAACTAGAAAATCCCAAAACTAATTTAGCCACACAAATCATTTCTTCGGATGGAGAAATTTTAGGGAAGTTCTTTTATAATGACAACCGTACACCGGTAGCTTTTAACGAACTCCCCGATCATCTTGTCAACGCCTTAGTCGCCACAGAAGATGAACGTTTTTATTCCCATTCAGGAATTGATTTTAGAGGAACATTTCGCGCGATTGTCTATTTAGGTAAACGCGGAGGGGCAAGTACCATCACCCAGCAGTTAGCCCGACAATTATTCGTTGGAGTGCGCTCGCGCAACAAAGTTCAAGCAGTTATCCAAAAATTCAAAGAATGGGTCTTGGCCGTGATGCTTGAAAGACGCTATACAAAGCAAGAAATCATTGCGATGTATTTAAATATTTATGATTTTGGTTATCAAGCCGATGGAATCAAATCAGCCGCTAAAATTTACTTTAACAAAAGCCCGTTTACCCTTTCAATTGAAGAGGGTGCTACCCTGGTTGGAATGTTAAAAAACTCCTCCCTATTCAATCCCAAAAGACGGCTAGAAATGACCCAAAAGCGGCGAAATGTTGTCTTCCAACAAATGTACCGCAATGATTTTATTACTGAAGAGGAAAGAGATTCTTTACAAAACATTCCGCTAGTTTTAGACTTCACTCCTGACTCTCATCGGGAAGGACTTGCCACCTATTTCCGCACCTATGTAAAACGCTTTTTACAGGGCTGGGTAAAAGACAACCCAAAGGCAGATGGCGAGAAATACGATATTTACCGCGATGGCTTGCGCATATACACCACCATTGACTCTCGCTTACAAGCCATGGGAGAAGCAGCAGTTGATGCGCATATGAAAAACTTACAAGAAGAGTTTTTTAAGCAAAACACCAAAGACTTAAACCCTACCGCTCCCTTTTTAGAATTAAGAGAAGGAGAAATAGACACGCTTTTAGAGCGCTCTGCGCGACGTTCAGAACGATGGAGAGCCATGCGAGCCTCGGGTAAAGACGAAGAAGATATTTGGGCCTCTTTTAAGGTCCCTACCCCTATGACAGTATTTAGCTGGAAGGGAGATATTGATACGGTGATGAGTCCTTTAGATTCGATGCGGTATTACAAACACTATCTGCGTGCGGCTATGATGTCCATGGATCCTATCAATGGTCATGTAAAAAGTTGGGTTGGCGGATTTAACTACAAGCATTTTCAATATGACCAAGTGCGCCAAGGGCGACGTCAAATCGGTTCAACCTTTAAGCCTTTTTTATACGCTACCGCGATTGACCAATTGCGTTTATCGCCCTGCGATATTTTACCAGACGCCCTCTTTTGTATCGAACCGATGAAGTTTGGAAATGTCGAGGCATGGTGCCCAAAAAATTCTGGGGACAAATACGGACAAATGCGCACCCTTAAAAACGCCTTAGCGAATTCTGTCAACACAGTCAGTGCGCGTTTAATGGATAAAGTAGGCCCAGCACCGGTGGTTAACCTGGCTAAAAAAATGGGGATTACCTCTTATTTACCTAAAGTCCCTTCGATTGCATTAGGTACCCCAGACATTAGCCTTTTTGAGATGGTAGGAGCCTATAGCACCTTTGCCAATAAAGGAATTTATGTAAAACCCATCACCATTACCCGGATCGAAGATAAAAACGGGACAGTCCTTTTTGAAGTCGCACCAGAGACAAAAGATGTTTTGAGCGAAGAGTCGGCCTATGTGACCTTAAACTTACTAAAAGGGGTAACTGAAGGCGGTTCTGGGCAACGTCTGCGCCACAATGTAGCGACAGAAAATTATGCTTATCAAGCCGTTGTTACGGGCTACCCTTATGAATTTAAAAACCCAATTGCTGGAAAAACTGGAACGACACAAAATCATTCTGACGGATGGTTTATGGGGATGGTTCCCAATTTAGTCACAGGAGTATGGGTAGGGGGAGAAGATCGCGCAGTACACTTTGATAATATCGCCTATGGACAAGGAGCAAGTATGGCTTTACCCATCTGGGGAATGTATATGAAAGCGGCTTATGAAAATCCTGATTTAGGTATTTCCTTAGAAGATTTTGAAGCGCCAGAATTTGTGGGAATTCCACTAGATTGTCAACCCATTGACCCTAATGCAATTAATCCATTAGAAGAGAAAGAAGACGATTTAGACGAGCTGGGCTTTTAGTCCTGTTCTGCTGCAATCCATTCGGCAAAAGAATTTTCCGTTTCGCGTAATTTAAGCGCGACTAAAGCAATGTTTTGCGGTAAACGCGTCTTGATCTTTTCGGCAAAGTCAATCACCATCATTTCACTGGTGGGTTGATAATTTACCCGTAAAACTTTATGCCCTCTTTTTTCCATTTCATCAGCCAGGTCTATGTGAGGAGTTGTAACGTTTAAGACCGTAGCATGATCAAAAGGGTAAACAATTTCTTCGCGCACAATCTTTTTTAAGTCGCTAAAGTCAATCACCATTCCGTTTTTTACATGAGAAGGATCGTCGATAGGTGTCCCTTTTACTGTAACAGAAAGTTTATAACTGTGACCGTGTACATTTTTACACAGGCCATCATAGCCATGAAGGGCGTGACCGGTTTCAAATGTAAACTCTTTGGTAATTCGAATTGTTGATGACATAAGGCGTGCGGCATTGTTTCGACCTGCAAGTTCTATATTTTTTTGCAATTGCCTCTCTAAAGCAACAATTTCTTATGAGTTCTTAAAAGAATATTTCAAACCTCCTTACCTTTGCAATACAGATCTCGTTCTCATGAAAAACATCTTAGTTCCTTTAGGGGTTTCTGAAAATGCAGAAAGTACCCTTTCTTATGCGATTGAATTAGCCCTTACTACTCAGTCGACACTTTATGTTATGGATTCTTTTCATCCTAGTTTTCACAATGCGCATTTGCTTAACGCAAAACAGGCGGTAGAAAACAACAACACAAAAAGAATCAAAGAATTGGTTCACCGTATTGAACATAAAGGGGTTGATATTCAAATTGTTCGCTATGAAGGAGATGTTTTAAGTGGAATTGCCTCTTTAGATGAAAAAGTTAATCTAGACCTCATCCTTTCTGGTCCCATGCCTAATGCTGATAACGAGGCGGTTTTCTTAGGGCCTACCGCTGGAAAACTAGTCAAGAAGACAGATATTCCTGTATTGATCGTTCCAGAGGGCTTTTCTTTTGCTGCGCCAAAGAAGGCATTGTTTGCCTTTAAACAAGGCAAAATTAAAGGCGATCGTTCCCTTGCTCCGATTCATTTTTTCCAGCAAAGTTTTGCAACAGAAATGAACCTTCTTTTAGTAAAAGTCCCCGGGCAAGAGCGAAAAGAAAGACAAATTGATCACGAAATTGTCGAGCTTTCAAATGAAATGACCTCAACAGAAAATGGTACAGTATATCAAGGCGTGCTTGAGCATTTTAGAGGCTTTCAACCTGACCTCTTAGCCGTATTTGCTCGTAAACGTGGCTTTTTTGCGAAGCTAATTGAAAGTGATGTTGTACTCAAGAAAGACTTTTATACAAAGACGCCTCTTTTAGTCTTAAAAAACCGCAAATAGTTGAAGAAGCTACTCCTTTTAGTGGTTTTTTTATATGGATCGACCTCCCTTTTTGCGCAAAGCCGGTACTTTAACTTAAACGTTGATAATGACCTCTTTTTTGTCACCGACTATTTTTACTCCAGCGGGATCTTTTTACAATATGGAAAAGAAATCTTTTCTGAAACAACTAACGACAGCCTAAGAAAATTTAAGCTTTTTGAGTTAGGGCAAGAGATTTACACTCCCTCAGACCGTTTTTCAGCCAACCCACAAGAATACGATTATCCTTATGGAGGCTGGACCTATTTGAAAGTGAGTCAACAAAAAGAGTTAAGTGCTAACAAGCAATATGAGGTCGGGCTTCAAGTGGGTGTAACAGGAGACTGGTCGATCGCTAGATGGATGCAAAACACCTATCATACAAATGTTTTAGGGCTCCCAGAAAATGCTTGGGTAAATCAAGTACCAGAAGCGGTTCACCTCAATGTATTTGCACAATATTTTTACCAAAAAAAATGGGGGGAATATGTGCAATATGTCAGTCAAAGTTATAGTAGTCTAGGGACACAGCGCATGCATTTAGGGCATAGAATGGGACTTAATATTGGAGACGGAAATGTTTTTGGCTTAGGGGCAAACGCCCTCTATAAAAAAGGCAAAGGAGACGCTTTATATATTGGACTAAACAGCAGTTATGTCTTTCACGATTATATGCTATCAGGGAGTTTATTTAATGATAAGGCGCTTTTTATCGCAGATAATGTTCCCTTTCGTTATGAAGTAGAGGTAGGCTTTGCGCTGCAAAATAATCGATGGAAATTTCAATTTCTTTATAAGAATCGATCCCGAGATAACGCCCTACAATCCAAGACATCCCATCATCTAATGAACATAACTTTAAGTCGTTTTTTTGATTAATGCGGCGAAGAATGTATTTTGTAATCGAATTTAATTTTAAGCATGAAAAAAATAATTTTCTCCCTCTCTGTCGCTTTCTTAATGTCTTCTTGTATTGTCATTAAAGTTTATGATACCCCCAAAAGCAAAGATGCTGAACCCAAGCTGATCGCTAAAAAACGCATGATGCTCCCCTCTGATCGACACATCCCACTACCTAATGGAGACCAAGAAATCTTGTTTTTTGGAGAGGATTTTCCACCAACGCCAGAAGTATTCCATTTTAAAATAGAAGACAGTTTAGTGGGGAAAATGGTTGGAGACAGCCTTAACCATAAAGGGGTTTTTATTTTCAAGATGGACCATATGGATAGTTTATCTAAAGGGATGAACTTTCAATGGAAGTCGAAAGAGAGTATGCACCATAGCATGCCACATAAAATGATGAAGGCGTGTTGTATGATGTCTTCAGAAGAATGTGCTAAAAAAGACAGTGTTTGTACACCGATTATGTATGGCGAAGCCAAAGGAGCTAAAAGTATTCGACTTATCAAGATCGATAAAAAAGATGCTGCGGAAAAGAACACTTTTGTCATCAAAACAAAAGACGGTGAGGCTGAAAAAGCTCCGTTAATTGTTATCGACGGAGAAGAAAAAGCAGCCGGCTTTGACCTTGAATCAATTGTTCCAGATCAAATTGAACGCATTGATGTTTTAAAAGACGAAGCTGCAACTAAAAAGTTTGGCGAAAAAGGCGCTAACGGCGTTATCCTTATTAGGATGAAGGAGCAATAGGATTCTCCCAAAAATAATAATTGTGTTCCTGGTCTAGTGCAAATCCCATCTTAGGGTATAGCGCATTGCCAGGGACATTGTTTTTTTCAGTCTCAAGACTAATCCCGTTCGCTTTAGTGATTTTGCAGTGTTCTTGTGCGGCTTTAATCAAACCTTTACTAATTTGTTTTCCGCGGTGTTGTTTTGCGACATATAAGTCGTTTAAAAGCCATAAAGGAGCCATATTCGTGGAAGAGAAAAGCGGATAAAGTTGGGTAAAACCCACCACTTGATGATCAAGTAGAGCCACAAAAATAATGGACTCTTTCTTGTCCATACGATCGCTTAAAAAGCGTTTTGCGCCAGCTAGATTGCTTTCTTTTCTATAAAACACTCGGTAGTCATCAAACAACTGTGCGAGTTCGTTAAGGTGGGAGTTTTGTGCGCGTTGAATCTGTATCATTTTTTAGATTGATTTGGGTTGAGAAAGGTGTAGGCGATGCCAAAGGAAAACCCCTTAAAGTTTTGGGTGACCCTACTCAAAGGATTGCCACTTCTTTTTTGAAAATGAAAACCTAAAGAGGCCGAAAACTTGCGATAGACCCTATAATGAGCACTCGCCATTAGCCCTATACTGTTGATAAAAGTAGGGCTGGGATACGCAATGACTTCTGTTGCAGGAGGCGGTTGCCCAGTGGCCGAAAGAAAGAATTGATAACTCCCGCCCAGCGATAAACGCAGTCGTTTAACCGGGTAGACGCTTAATAGTAAGGGAAGACGTAAAAAACGCAATTGATCCACACTAGCATCATTTTCATAGTCGTATTGATATTTTAAACTGTGGTAATCCACTCCGCTTGTTAGTCCAAAGGTTTTGGCCATGCGATAGTGTACCCTGGCGCCAAAGTTCATCTGTAATTTTGCCTTGCTTTCACGGTTGGTGGGTTTTGATAAATGAGGTTGCACCAAAACGTCAAAGTTCCATTTGCGATAGTATTCTAAATCATAAGCGTTTTTGCCATACTGCTGGATGAGTAGGTCGGGACCTTGGGCAGTAATAGACCATAAACCTGCAAAGAGCAAGAGGAATAAAAGGCAAAAGGACCGCATCATTTTTTTGGGTTTTAGCTAAAGATACACAAAAGCCTAAGGAATGACTTTTCGCTTGCTAAAAGCGAAAGATTCTTCTTAAACCATAGATCAACCAAAGCAAGACCGCGATCCACCAAAGGATAAAAAACCAATCGTTTTTTGTGGTGCCATTCCAACCCAGGGCTTCAAACACTACCGCCTCCATAAAAAGATCAAAAACAAACCAAAGCAGGAAGCCTAAAAACCATTTTACGATCCACTTTCTGCTTTGATTCATCCCTGATTTTTTAAATGATATACTCTTTTTCCTTTTTAATGGTCACCGTTGAAGGGTGCAGGATAATTTCTGCATGACTGGTGGTCTTTGGTAACTCATAAGCAAAGAAATACTCTAGAGTCTCTAGTTTACTTTCATAGAAATCATCGCTGTAATTTCCACTGCCATTGATCATGGCTTGTTTTGCATTGACCCCTATGTCTAACCAGGTCCAACCGATGATGATCAAGCTAAAGAACTCCATAAAGATGGTGGCATCTGCCAGAAAACGTTCATAGTCTCCTTTCATGGCAAAAGGCATGAGTGAGCCTAGAATTTTTTGGGTTAATTGCAGTTTATCGCCTAACACATTGGCGTAGCCTTTTAAAGCATCAATTTGTCCGGCAGCTTGAATGGTTTCCATTATTTCTGCCATAAGGAGTTGTGCTCCCTCGCCGTTCCCCATGGTTAATTTTCTCCCTAATAAATCTTGAGATTGGATACCCGTGGTTCCTTCATAAATGGCAGAGATACGGATATCACGGTAATATTGTTGCAAGATAAAGTCTGAACAAAATCCATAACCTCCCAAGATTTGAAGGCCGTTGTTGACGGCATAACTTCCTGCCTCTGAAGGATAGGTTTTCACCACCGGAATAATCATTTCTAGTAGGGTGTTGTATTTTTTCTTCTCTTCTGGAGAGGTGGCAGTGTTTTCTAGGTCATAGTATTTTGATGCAAGCATCACTAGGCTCATTGAGCCTTCTACTACAGCTTTTTGCAAGAGAAGCATTC
>JBDNAJ010000109.1:0-24882 GCA_039768455.1 Candidatus Arcticimaribacter sp. | reverse complement strand
GAGCGAAAGACGGGATTTGAACCCGCGACCCTCACCTTGGCAAGGTGATGCTCTACCCCTGAGCTACTTTCGCATGGGATGGCAAAGGTAAAATAATTTTTAAATTTTAAAACCTTTTTTTAAGATTTTAAGTAGGACTTTTTCCGCCTAGGCGACGTTTGATACTATTGAGTTTCATCAAGGCCTCGACTGGGGTAAGCGTATCGATGTCAAGATCAATGATTTCGTCTTTTAATTCTTCTAAAAGTGGGTCGTCAAGATTGATAAAACTCAGTTGCATTTCACTACTATCTTTTTTTAATGCTTCTTTTCGATCGTCTTCTTGATGGCTTTTTTCAAGCACTTTTAGCTTGCGTTCGGCAGTAGAGACAACTTGGGTGGGCATACCGGCCATTTTGGCTACATGTATCCCAAAGCTGTGCGCGCTTCCCCCTTTGGTCAACTTTCTTAAAAACAGTACACTGTCTTTTAACTCTTTTACCGCGACATTGTAATTTTTGATGCGATTAAAGCGGCCTTCCATCTCGTTGAGTTCGTGGTAGTGGGTGGCGAATAGTGTTTTGGGTTGGCTGGGGTGCTGGTGCAGGTATTCTGCAATGGCCCAGGCAATCGAAATCCCATCATAGGTTGAAGTCCCTCGCCCTATTTCGTCTAATAAGACTAAACTACTTGCGGTAATATTATTGAGAATGGCGGCAGATTCGTTCATCTCGACCATAAAAGTGGACTCGCCTAAAGAGATATTATCACTTGCACCCACCCGGGTAAAGACATGATCAACAACCCCCATTTTAACCGCTTTTGCGGGGACAAAACTTCCCATTTGTGCAAGTAAGACAATCAAGGCAGTCTGTCGCAAGAGGGCAGATTTCCCCGACATATTGGGCCCGGTAATCATGATAATTTGTTGTACCTCGCGATTGAGCACTAAGTCATTCGCAATATAGGCTTCTCCAGCGGGCAGTTGTTGCTCGATCACAGGATGACGCCCTTCGCTAATTTCAAGATCAGTACCTGCCTCAATTTCTGGGCAGCAATAATGGTGTTTTGTGGCCAATAGTGCAAAGCTTTGCAAACAATCGATTTGAGCTAGGGAGACAGCAGCTTGTTTCAGTTCGCTTAAGTCATTTTGCAATTGCTCGAGTAGGTCTTGGTAAAAGCGCAATTCGAGCTGTTGGATCTTATCTTCAGCCCCTAAGATTTTACTTTCATATTCCTTGAGTTCCTCGGTGATATAACGCTCTGCGTTGACCAGGGTTTGTTTGCGGGTCCAACGCTCTGGGACTTTATCGCGGTGGGTATTGCGCACTTCAATATAGTAGCCAAAGACATTGTTAAAGGCGATTTTCAAGGAAGGTATTCCCGTTGCTTCGGTTTCGCGTTCCAGCATGGCGTCTAAATGGGCTTTCCCAGAATGTAAGAGCGCGCGCAATTCATCTAACTCACCCGAAAACCCATCTGCAATAAAGTTCCCTTTTGAAGTGGCCACTGGCGCATCCTCTTTAAGGGTGTTGGCGATGGTTTCATTGAGTTTTTGACAGGGCGGAAGTTGTGCCGCACGTGCGACCAGTTCTTTTTGTCCGCTCTCTGAAAGGGTTTGCTTAATATGATTGCTTTCAAGAATGGATTGCTGTAGAATATTCAGTTCTCGTGGACTAATCTTTAGCGTAGCAATTTTAGCCATTAGGCGTTCAATATCGCCAATTTTCTTTAGGTGGTGGCGCAGTTGAACAGTAGCATTATCTGCTGCGATATAGGCCTTGACAACCGCATGTCTTTCTTGAATTTTCTCGACAGATTTTAACGGAAAACTCACCCACTTACGCAATAAACGCCCTCCCATTGCAGTAGCGGTATAATCGATCACATCAATCAAGGCGACTCCCCCAATAGAGGTAGAATACAACAATTCAAGATTGCGCGCAGTAAAGCGGTCAATCCCAACAAAATCATCACTGGCAATTTTTTGCAGGCTGGTAATGTGTTTCAGTTTGTTGTGTTGGGTTTCAGAGAGGTAATGCAAAACCGCCCCGGCACTGATAATCCCAGTACTAAAGTTTTCTAAACCAAAACCTTTTAAACTCTTGGTCTTAAAATGTTGTTGTAATAGCTCATTCGCAAAAGTATCCTGGAAAACCCAATCCTCTTGAAAAAAGGGGTTGAGCTCTGTGCCAAATAAAGCCCCAAAAGTGGATTTAAGGGGTTTAGGCACCAGAATTTCTGCGGGGGAGAACTTTTGAATGAGTTGGTTGAGATGATTCATATTCCCTTCACTCACTAAAAAATCTCCAGTAGAAATATCTAAAAAAGCAATTCCCCAAGTTTTTTTCCCTTGGGTAATCGCCGCCAGATAATTGTTTTTCTTTTGTTCTAAAACATCGTCGTTTAGAGCGACCCCCGGCGTGACTAGTTCTGTCACCCCGCGTTTGACGATGGTCTTGGTCATTTTAGGATCTTCTAATTGATCACAAATGGCCACCCGGCAACCCGCCTTGACCAGCTTAGGCAAGTACGTATTCAAAGAATGATGCGGAAAACCGGCGAGTTCGGTTTCACTGGTACTTCCAGCCCCGCGTTTGGTTTGAATAATTCCTAATATTTTTGAGGCTTTGACTGCGTCTGCGCCAAAGGTTTCATAAAAATCACCCACGCGAAACAACAGCAAGGCATCAGGGTATTTTGCCTTGATCTGGTTGTATTGTTTCATTAAGGGGGTTTCTTTTGCTTTCTTGGCCAAGGGGAAATTTATTTGCTGTTATTGCGAATATAACCCTTATTTAATTTTTAAAAAATGCTACCGAATACTTCCTTATTTTTGCGCTATGCAAAACCGGAAATTAAAAAATAGTGAGTTGAATCGAAAAAGTGTTGAAGAAGCAAAAACAGCGGCTAAAACTCCTTTGATTCTTATTTTGGATAACATTCGCAGTTTAAATAATATCGGTTCGGTTTTTCGCACGGCAGATGCTTTTTTGATTGAAAAAATCTACCTCTGTGGGATCACGGCCACTCCCCCACACAAAGACATTCAAAAAACAGCCTTAGGCGCTACAGATTCGGTTGTGTGGGAATACAAAGAAGATGCCGTTGCAGTTGTTGCAGCATTACAACAACAAGGGGTAGAAGTCTGGGCCATCGAGCAAACAGAAAACGCCGCCTTTTTAAATGACTACCAGCCTAGTGTTGAAGGCAAAACAGCATTCGTTCTAGGGAACGAAGTCAAAGGAGTACAACAAGCGGTAATCGATCAAGCCACAAAGGTGCTTGAAATTCCTCAAGAAGGTGCAAAACACTCTTTAAATATCGCAGTCACGACCGGAGTGGTATGTTGGGATTTTTATCAAAAATTAGGCGCAAAAAAAGGCGTGCAATAACGGGAAGAAGTCCTCTGGATTTTCGATAAAGTCAATTCCTTTTGTGTTGAGCTCACAAATATTTAGCGTGCTATTCTCTTTCCATTGAAGATAGCCTGCTTCAATCTTTTGCAAGTAGTCATCGCTGATGTCTTGTTCAAAGTCTCTTCCTCGTTTTTCAATGTTTTTTTGCAATTGGGGTACGCTTTGGGTAAGAAAAAGGACCAGGTCTGGTTGAGGGAGACCTTCACTCACTTTCAAATACTGTTTTTTATAGGCATCAAAATCCTTTGCAGAAAGGTTTTGCTGCGCAAAGAGTAAAGATTTTTCCAAACTAAAATCTGCAATGACTGGACGTGTATTTTTTTGACTAAAAAATGTAGTGAGCTGTTGAATGCGTTCTTCTAAAAAAGCTGTTTCGACTTTAAGCGCAAAGGTTTCTGGATCTTGATAAAAATCGGCGAGGTAGGGGTTGTCGAAAAAATTCTCGTGTAATAATGTACCCCCTGCAGCTGCTTGTAGTCGCTGTGTAAAAGAGGTTTTCCCCACACCAATATTCCCTTCTATGGCGACAAATTGCTGTCTTTTGGGAAGGATTAATTCATCTTTTAGAAATGTAACACCGGTCTTGTCTTGCGATTCTGCTGCGAGTTGTCGAATGCTTTGCTTTAAGACAGGATGCTTAAAGTCTGGCGCAATTTCCGCGAGTGGAGCGAGCACAAAATTTCTCTTTTCCATGCGGGGATGGGGGATATTGAGTTGTTCGGTGTCAATGACTTTGTCTTCATAAAATAAGATGTCTAAGTCAATGGTTCTGGCTTGATAGCCTTCTGCCTTGTTTCTTTCTCGTCCCAATAAAGATTCAATAGCGAGCAATTCGTTTAAAACGTCTTGAGGATTTAATGCTGTTTCTACTCCGACACAAGCGTTGTAAAACGCATCCCCCTCAAAGCCCCATGCGGGGGTTTCAACCACACTCGAGAGTTGTTTTACCCCTCCGATTCTATATGTTATTAATCCAATCGCCAATTGTAAAAACATTTGGCGGTTGCCCATATTGCTTCCTAAAGAAAGATAAACCATACCTATAATTGAGGGTTAAAAGTACGGAATACTCCAGCAGCAATAAAGGTCTAAGAAACTATTTTTTTATCACCTTCGCCAGAGAATCTGCATAGGGAATATGTGCCTCAAGGGTTTTGATTCGTCTTTTACTCGATGGGTGAGTACTTAAAATTTCTGGGGGTGCTTTTCCGCCGCTATCGGCCTGCATTCTTCGCCAGACGTCTGCGGCTTCTTTAGGATCATACCCGGCAATGGTCATGAGCTCTAAGCCAATTTTATCGGCTTCAATTTCATGCTTGCGGCTAAAGGGAAGAATCGCCCCAAGTTGACTCCCATAACCATAAGCTGCAAGGATTTTCTTGCGTTTCTCTTCGGGTTGTTTTTCTGTGCTTTTTGCGGCGATAAAGTCTAAACCTGTTTTGATCGCATTTGCACTCATGCGTTGTGCCCCATGGTCTGCCAGGGCATGAGCAACCTCGTGGCCCATTATCGCTGCTATCCCGTCTGGGGTTTTTGCAATCGGTAAAATTCCGGTATAGAAGACTATTTTTCCACCCGGCATACACCAGGCATTTTTTTGATCAATTTGAATCAAATTGTACTCCCAAGCATAGTCTTTTAAAAATTTGGCTTGCCCTTTATGTTCAAAATAAGCTTGCGCCGCAGCCGTTATTTTTTGACCAATGGCTTTAATTTGACGGCTTTCTGCTGTGTTTTTGACAGGAGGATTTTTTTAAATAAAAGAAGAGTACTCTTTAAAAGCGACAGGGAAGACTTTTTCATTGCTAAAAAAATTGAGTGTTTTTTTACCTGTGTATTGATTAACTTTACAGTCAAAACAAAAGCAAAGTAAAAAAGAAAGCAGGCTTAATTTTTTCATAAGATTTGATTTGGGTTGAAATAAAGGTAACTTATTTAACTAAAAAAGAAGCAACTCTGTAACAAAAAGTGGAATTTTGCGCCTAATGTGTACACAATTAAAATTTGTAAGAAGATGAATTTTTTCAAAAGTTTTTTAGCCTCGGTTCTAGGAACAGTAGTCGCCTTTATATTTATTGGACTTTTATTGATGATGAGTGTTGCAGGCATCGCTACCGCTATTTCTTCAGAGGACAGCATTTCAGTTGATATTAGTGAAAATAGTTTACTAGAGCTCGATCTAGACATTCCCATGTTTGATAATGTTGGCGCAACCCAAGATATTGAACAAGCTTTAGGGCTGGGAGAAGATGTATTAAAATATTACGATGTTATTCGCGCCATCCGCAAAGCGGCAAAAGACGATCGCATCAAAGGAATTGATTTGCAAGCCCAATTTCCATCTATGGGCTGGTCTCAAGCTCAAGGGATTCACAAAGCCCTTCAAGATTTTAAAGCAGAAGGGAAATTTATCTATGCTTATGGGGATTATTTTTCTCAGAAAGGATACTACATCGCCTCTGTCTCAGATTCTATTTTTCTACACCCCATGGGTGGAATGGAATTTAAAGGCCTTGCGGCCGAAGTGCTCTACTACAAAGACTTTCAAGAGGAGTATGGCTTTAAGATGGAAGTCGTGCGTCACGGAAAATACAAAAGTGCTGTAGAGCCTTATCTTGAAAGTGAAATGAGTGAAGCAAATCGCACTCAGATTTCTTCTTTATTAAACAGCGTTTGGGAAAGTATAAGTGAAGCCATCGCTACCGGAAGAAATTTAACGACAACCCAGTTAAACGAAATTGCAAATGGCTTAAAAGCAACTCAACCAGAACACGCTCAAGCAAATGGTTTGATCGATGCATTAGCCTATGAAAGTGATTATGACGACAAACTCAAGAATGCCTTAGGGATTGAGTCAGATAGCCGTCTTAAAACCGTAAGTATAGGACAACTTACTGCTGGAAATGGACTCGCCAAAAAAGGGGTGCGTGAACGCATTGCTGTGATTTATGCGCAAGGTCCAGTCTTGTACGGCGAGGGTAGCGAGAATATCATTGGACAAGAGGTCTTTTTAAAAGCCATTGATCAAGCAGTGAAAAGTCGCAGAGTTAAAGCCATTGTTTTAAGGGTAGATTCTCCTGGCGGAAGTGCCTTGAGTTCTGATATTATTTGGAAGGCTTTAGTCAAAGCCAAAAAAGAAAAACCCCTAGTCGTTTCTATGGGGAATGTCGCTGCCTCTGGTGGATATTATTTAGCAGTTGCAGGAGATGAAATCTATGCAAATGACATGACCATTACTGGTTCAATCGGGGTGTTTGCTACGGTTCCTAATATCAAAGGATTTACAGACGATATAGGGATTAATGTACAACATGTTGAAACCCATAAAAACGCTTTAGGCTATAGTGTTTTTGAAGCCCCTTCTGGCGATTTTCGCGCCAGTATTAAAGAGGGAATTGAACATGTTTATGCCACCTTTAAACAACGTGTTGCAGAGGGGAGAGGCTTGAGCCTTGACGAAGTTGAAGCTATTGCGCAAGGCCGCGTTTGGACCGGGAAACAAGCCCTTGAAAATGGCTTAGTCGACGGTTTAGGCGGAATGGATGAAGCCCTAGCTGCTGCCGCTAGACTGGCTGAAATAGAGGAATATAACCTGATTTCTTACCCTAAGATCGAACCAGAGCTAGAAGACATTTTTTCTGCCATGGGACCATTTAGTAAAATCGAAGAAAAAATATTGGCCAACTATCCTAGTGAAATCAGTGCATTTTTAACGGGTTTAAAAACACAAGACGATCGCCCTAAAATGGAAATTCGTTTGCCTTATACGGTAGAAATTAAGTAGTAAATGGATCAAAATGACAAGGCCTTAGCCCAAAAGATTTATCTCCATTTAGCGGCGTTGTTTATCACCTCTCTGGTGGTGTCGAATCTTATTTTCCAAAAGTTCTTTTTTTGGTATCCTTTTGACACAAGTATTATGGGGGTGCCCTTGTTTGAACTTTCTGTTGGGATCTTACCTTATCCCATCACCTTTTTAATCACCGATCTTATCTCTGAGATTTATGGGCAAAAGCGAGCAAACCAAGTGGTGATTGCAGGAATATTTGCTTCTTTTTTTTCTATTGGGATTTTATTAGTCGCGGGACTAGCCCCCGCTATTCCTACTTCTCCTATAGATGATGCGACTTTCACAAAGGTATTTTCCCTTTCGCCTTTGGCTGTTTTAGCCTCCATGATTGCCTACCTTTTTGCGCAGTTTATCGACATTAGAATTTACCACTTCTGGAAAAAATTAACCGAAGGGAAACACCTTTGGCTCCGTAATAACTTTTCGACTTTTGCGTCACAAATTATTGATTCTGGGACAGTGATTTTGCTCTTGTGTCTCTTTGGGGTATTGCCTTGGGATTTGTTTTGGGGCTTAACCCTTTCGAGTATAGTCTTTAAGGTTTTAGTCGCGGCAATCGATACCCCTTTCTTATATTTGTTCGTCCATCTTTTTAGACGAAGATTTAACTTAAAAATTGGGCAAGAAATCAACCTAGATTAAGCATGGAAGAAAATCAACCCGTACGCATTAATAAGTACCTCAGTGAAATAGGCTATTGCTCTAGACGTGCTGCAGACAAGTTAATTGACGAAGGCCGTATCACAGTAAACGGAAAGCCTGTAGAAATGGGCTTAAAAGTCACGCCAGCAGACGAGATTGCGGTAGATGGTGCTGTGGTAGATCAAGCGGGAGATAAGCCTGTTTATATCGCTTTTAACAAACCCGTAGGGATTGTTTGTACAACTGACACCCGGGTAGAGAAAGACAATATCATTGATTATATCAACTTTCCAACCCGTATTTTTCCCATCGGTCGATTAGACAAACCCTCTGAAGGATTAATCTTTTTGACTAACGACGGAGACATTGTCAATAAAATATTACGTGCCCGCAATCATCACGAAAAAGAATATGTGGTTACCGTTAACCGCCCTATCACAGAAGAATTTATCCAGAAAATGGGCGCTGGGGTTCCTATTTTAGATACAGTAACACGTCCTTGTGAAGTAAAACAGACCCATAAAAAAGAGTTCCGTATCATTTTAACTCAAGGGCTAAATCGTCAAATTCGCCGTATGTGCGAATACCTCGATTATCGCGTCGTTACCCTTAAACGGGTGCGCATTATGAATGTCTCCCTGGATGTTGGGAAAGGGAAATGGCGTCATCTTACAAAAAAAGAAATGGCAGAGATCAATCGACTGGTCGCCGATTCTGCAAAGACCTTCGAGGGTTAACTCAGCTTAAATTCCACCACTAAACCTTCATTGCTTCTCACATTAAAAACAGTGTTGTCTTCAAAGATGAGGTATTGCCCTTTGATCCCTTTTAAAACCCCACTGTATTGCTCCTCCTTAACAAGGTTGAGACTTTTTACTTTTTCTGGGTAGCGTTCTACCGGGAAGGGGAGAGTCGTCAAACCTTCGTCTTGAATGATGTAAGGTTTCAACTCATTCGGCAAGGCATCAATCGCTTTATTGCGCTCCAGGGTCCAGTCAATTTCTGGGACTTCATTAAACTGTAACATCTTTCGCCAGTTGGTCTTATCAGAAAAATGCTCTTTTAAGGCAACTTCTCCCACCCCTGCAAGATAGCGGTTAGGGACCTCTAATAAAGCCATCGCTTGATGCGCCCCTTGATCAATCCATCTTGTGGGAACTTGGCTCTTACGGGTAATCCCCACTTTAAGGTGACTAGAGAGGGCGAGATAGACAATATGGGGTTGCAACTGCACCTTTTTTTCATAGTCCAAATCTCTGTCTTCGATGTCTAAATGCGCCTTGCTTAACTCTGGACGCATGATCCAATCTCCCGCTTGCGGGCTTTCAAAAAAGCACTTTTTACAAAAACCTTGTCGAAAAATAGGTTCGGTCTTTTGACAATTCAAACACTCATAACCTTTTAAACTTAAGCTTAAATTTTTATTCACACATTGATTCATATTGAGTACATGCTGCGGAAGATCGAGGTAGTATTGAATTTCTTGCTCAATTTCAGTTTGCATTTTTTTAAGGACACCTGAGAACATATCGTCGGAAAGAATTAAATTTATGCTAAAGATAAAGATTCTATGGCGATCCCCTTATTCAATTCCATTGCTTCTTGGTTTCTTAAGAAACGAATCCACCAAATTGAGTTGTTCATCAAATACCCCAATGAAGTGCAGCAAGAAGTGTTACAAGACTTATTAGGCTTCGCCAAAAAAACAAAGATTGGCTACCAGCACGACTTTAGTTCCATCAATCAATATGCCGAATTTGCCCGTCGTGTCCCAATTGTCACTTATGAAGACATGGCTGAAGAAATTACTGCAGGGCGTCAAGGAGAGGATAATATCCTTTGGCCTACTCCCATTAAATGGTATGCAAAGTCGAGTGGAACTACCAATGCAAAAAGCAAGTTTATTCCCGTGAGTGTGCAAGCGCTAGAAGACTGTCATTACAAAGCTGGGAAAGACATGCTTTCGCTCTATATCAACAACAATCCAGAGGCGCAGTTATTTACTGGAAAAACCTTGCGACTAGGCGGTAGTCAGGAATTATATCACAATGAGAAAAGTGCCTTTGGGGACCTCTCAGCCATCATGACAGACAACCTTCCTTTTTGGGCAGAACTCAATTGTACGCCCAGTTTAAAAGTGTCTTTGATGTCAGAATGGGAAGCTAAAATGCAAGCCATTTTAGAAAAGAGTTCCCAAGAAAATGTGACGGGATTAATGGGCGTCCCCTCTTGGATGCTGGTCTTATTGCATAAATTGATCGCGCAAAATCCGGGTAAAAGTCTCAAAGATATCTGGCCTAATATTGAAGTCTATTTTCATGGCGGAGTAAGCTTTCGTCCTTATCGCCGTCAATACGAAGCCCTGTTAAAGGATCATTCCCTGCAGTTTTATGAAATTTACAACGCTTCCGAAGGCTTTTTTGCCATACAAGATCGCAATGATTCTGACGAACTTTTATTGATGTTAGACTATGGCATTTTTTATGAATTTATTCCTTTAGGAGAAGATGACTCAGCCATTATCCCTTTAGCTCAAGTGGAGTTAGGGAAACGCTATACCATCGTCATCACGACAAATGGGGGATTGTGGCGTTATAAAATAGGGGATGTGGTCAAGTTTACTTCTTTGTCTCCCTATCGCATTCAAATTGCCGGAAGAACAAAGCACTATATCAATGCCTTTGGCGAAGAATTAGTGGTTGAAAATGCAGATCGCGCTATTGAAGTTGCTGCCCAACAATGTGCCGTTGAGGTGGTTGATTATACTGCTGCTCCCATTTTTATGGAAGGAAAACAAAAAGGCAGTCATCAGTGGATCATCGAATTTAAATCCCCGCCTAAGGAGCTCGATCTATTTCAGGCGACTTTAGACCAAGAATTGAAAAAACTCAATTCAGACTATGAGGCCAAAAGATATAAGGACATGACCATGGTTTCACCAAAAGTAACCGTGGCGAAGCAAGGTCTTTTTTATCGTTGGCTAGAACAAAAGAAAAAACTAGGAGGTCAACACAAGGTACCACGCTTGTCTAACGACCGTAAATTAATGGATGTTTTACTTGAAATGAATGCTTAAGAAACTGCTTTTAGTTTAGAGGTATTCGCTTTCTTCAATTGCTGTTCGGCATAGGCCTTAGTGACCTTAAGTTCTGTCAATTCACCTCCAGGCATTTCGAACATGGCGTGGTTGAGAATAGCTTCACATAAAGAACGCAGTCCACGGGCTCCCAAGTTGTATTCTAGTGCTTTTTCGACGATATAGTCTAAGGCTCCTGCGGTAAACTCTAATTTAATCCCATCGAGCTCAAACAGCTTTTCGTATTGTTTAGTCAGAGCGTTTTTGGGTTCAGTTAAAATAGAACGCAAGGTTTTACCATCTAAAGGGTGCATAAAGGTTAGCACAGGCAAGCGACCAATGATTTCAGGGATTAATCCAAAGGATTTTACATCCTTAGGGTTAATGTATTGCAGTAAATTATCCTTGTCAATGTCTTCGGTAGAAGAAGCGGTTTTATAACCTATGGCTTGCAGGTTGAGACGTTTGTTGATTTCTCTTTCAATCCCGTCAAAAGCACCTCCAGCGATAAACAAGATGTTAGAAGTGTCTACTTCAATAAACTTTTGATCAGGGTGTTTACGTCCCCCCTTTGGAGGCACATTGACAACTGTGCCTTCTAATAATTTTAATAAAGCCTGTTGTACCCCTTCTCCAGAAACATCACGGGTGATCGAAGGATTATCCCCTTTACGGGCAATCTTGTCTATCTCATCGATAAAAACAATCCCTCTTTGAGCGTTTTCTACGTCGTAGTCTGCGGCTTGCAAGAGACGGGTTAAGATACTCTCAACATCTTCCCCCACATAACCTGCTTCTGTTAAAATAGTGGCATCTACAATCGCTAATGGAAGTTGAAGCATTTTAGCGATGGTTTGCGCTAAAAGGGTTTTTCCAGTTCCAGTTTGTCCAACGAGAAGAAGGTTACTCTTTTGAATTTCAATTTCCTCCTCTACCTTTGGGTTAAGGATTCTTTTGTAGTGGTTGTATACCGCGACAGAAAGGACTTTTTTAGCGTCTGTTTGTCCAATGACAAATTGATCTAAAAAGGTTTTGATTTCTTTAGGTGGCTTGAGTTCAAAACTCGATGAGGTCTGATCTTCGTCTGTACCTTCTTCAGAAACAATTCCGTGCGCTTGTTCGATACAACGATCACAAATGTGTGCATCTAAACCAGCGATTAAAAGGTCTGTTTGTGGTTTTGCGCGACCGCAAAAGGAACAACTTAATTCTTCACTCATTGAGCTGTTTTTTTATTTTGTCAACACCTCGTCGACCATGCCATAAGCTTTGGCCTCTTCAGCTTTCATCCAGTAATCACGATCACTGTCTTGGTTCACCTTTTCAAAGGTTTGTCCAGAGTGCTTTGCGATAATTTGGTACAACTCGTCTTTGAGTTTTAAGATCTCTCTTGCTGTAATCTCAATGTCAGATGCTTGTCCTTGTGCACCACCTAAAGGTTGGTGGATCATCACACGAGAGTGAGGTAGCGCAGTGCGCTTTCCTTCTTGCCCAGCACAAAGTAAAACAGCTCCCATAGAAGCGGCCATTCCTGTACAAATTGTTGCCACATCTGGGGTGATGTATTGCATGGTGTCATAGATTCCTAGTCCAGCATAAACGCTTCCTCCAGGAGAGTTGATGTACATTTGAATGTCGCGCTTAGGGTCAACACTTTGTAAAAACAATAATTGTGCTTGAATTACATTAGCGACTTGATCATCAATCCCTGTTCCTAAAAACATAACGCGATCCATCATCAATCTTGAGAAGACGTCCATTTGAGCAACATTCATTTGACGCTCCTCAATGATATAAGGGGTCATGCTGCTGGTGATTTTATCAAAATGCATGGCGCTTATACCATGGTGTTTTATGGCGTACTTCTTAAATTCTTTTCCGTAATTCATTTGCAATGTTTTTATATATAACTAAAGGTACACAAATTTATTGTGCTGCCCCATAGGCCTCTTTTACAAAGGCGTCATAGTTTACTTTTTTCACCTTAAGGTTTGCGTTCTCTTTATAGAAGTCTAATAATTTCTTGCTCATCAATTGATCAGACAAACGCTTTGTTTCTTCTTGATTACTAAAGATACGTGCAGCGATATCTTCTAAGTCTTTATCAGAAGGATCAAGTTGACCGTATTGTGCCATTTGTTGCTTGATCATTCCTTTAGCAAAGTCTTGTAATTCTTCAAATTGAATTTGTAAGTCGTGCTCTTTGATCAATGCACCTTCGATTAATTGGTAACGAATTCCTTTTTCAGATTTTTCGTATTCCTCTGCAGCTTCTTCTTCAGTTAAGGGCTGCTCTCCGGTGTTTTGCAACCAGCGAACTAAGAAGTCTTTTGGTAAATCAAACTTGGTTTCGTCGATTAAACTTTCGGTTACATCATTGAGTAACTTTTGCTCTGTTTGTTGTTCGAATTGTTTTTCAACCCCTTCTTTGATTTTATCTTTTAAGTCAGTCACATTTTTTACTGTTCCTGGCTCATACAATTTATCAAATAATTCTTGGTCAAGGTCAGCAAGTGTACGTTTGTTTGCTTCTGTAACGGTCACCGTAACTTCTGAAGGTGCCTCTTCTAATTTGTCTACAGTAATCCCTAAAGCACGAGCTAAAACTTGGTCTTCTTTAAATAAACCTTTTGTTTTTAACGCGATAGATTCGTTTAGTCCAGCCGCTTTTAATGCGTCTAAGTTTTTCTTTCCTTTTAACTGGTCCCACTCAACAGTTGTGGTTGCGTCGATTTCGGCTGCTTCATTAGTTACTTTAAGACTAAGTTCAAGACCTTCTTCTACCGCGGTTTGGGCTTCGATTTTCCCGTATTGTTTTTGCAAGTATTGCACCTGCTCATCAATCATTTTCTTATCTGCTTCGATTTGAAATTGAGTAACTGCTTTCTTTCCTTTGATTTTTACTTCAAAGCTAGGGGCAAGTCCTAATTCAAATTCAAAAGAAAGGCTTTCTGCTTTCCAATCGATTTCATCCTGCATTACAGGAAGTGGGTTACCTAATAATTCAAGCTTTTCGTCTTGAATGTATTTATTGAGGTTTTCTTGCAAGAGTTTGTTCACCTCGTCTGCAGTAACGGCAGTTTCGTATTGTTTTTTGATCATTCCCATGGGGACATGACCTTTTCTAAATCCAGGGATATTAGCGTTTTTACGGTAATCTTTTAAAATGTCATCTACCTTTTGGGCGAAATCATTTTGTTCGATTGAAATAGCTACTTTTGCGTTTAGGGCATCGACGTCTGTTCTAGTAATTTGCATGAATTTTTTCTCAATAAATTAGGGCGCAAAAATAAGGGATTAAAATGGTTCTACAAACCTGAATTCAAGGAGATTTCATGCTTTTTTGGCTTCGCCTAAAAATTGGGTGGTTACTTCCAAAATAAAATGTTACATTTGCAGCCTGAATTAATAACCCCGAGCGTCGGGCACGCTCAAAATTAATATGATATGCCAGTAAAAATTAGATTACAAAGACACGGAAAGAAAGGAAAACCATTTTATTGGGTAGTAGCTGCAGATGCACGCGCAAAGCGTGATGGGCGTTACCTAGAAAAAATTGGAACGTATAATCCTAATGCTAATCCTGCAACAGTTAACATCGATGTTAACTCTGCTGTTAAATGGTTAGAAAACGGTGCACAACCTACAGATACTGCAAGAACATTATTGTCTTATAGAGGTGTAATGTTGAAGCATCACTTGAACGGTGGTGTGGCTAAAGGAGCTCATACGCAAGAAGAAGCAGATGCTAAATTCGAAGCATGGGTAACTGAAAAAGAAGCTAAAATTCAAGCGAAAGTTGAAGGTTTAACGAAAGCTGAAGCAGATGAACGTGCAAAAGCACTCGCTGCTGAAAAAGAAGTGAACGAAAAACGTGTTGCTGACGCAAAAGCGATCGAAGAAGAAGCTGCCGCTGCTGAAGCTGCTGCAAAAGCTGAAGCCGAAGCCGAAGCTGCTGCGGAAGAAGCTCCTGCTGCCGAGGCTACAGAAGAAGCCCCCGCTGCTGAAGAAGCATCAGAGGAAGCTGCTGAAGATGCTCCTGCTGCAGAATAAATTATCTTACGATGAAGAAAGAAGAATGCTTCTATCTAGGAACCATCGTATCAAAATTTAGTTTTAAGGGAGAAGTACTAGCAAAGCTAGATACAGACAATCCCGAAGACTTTACTCAATTGGAATCAATCTTTGTCGAAGAAAAACAAAGATTGGTTCCTTTTTTTATTGAACGTGCTCAATTGCAAAAGTCGCAACTCTTGCGCATTAAATTTGAGGACATAGCGACTGAAGAAGAGGCAGATCACTTGATTAAAAAAGACCTTTATCTTCCCTTAGCCGCTTTACCCGCTCTAGAAGGCAATAAGTTTTATTATCACGAAGTCATTGGTTTTACCATAGGCGAAGAAGGACAAAATCCTTTAGGAAAAATTACAGGGGTGATCGATCAAACTGCACAAGCGCTCTTTCAGATTAAAGCAGAAAAAGAAATCCTTATTCCCATTCACGACGATTTTTTAGTAACGGTCGATAGAGCGAATAAACACATCACAGTGCAGCTTCCAGAAGGTTTTATTTCCCTTTGCCAATAAATGGATGCTTCTTTTTTTCAGTTTCAACAATTTGCTGTTCGTCAACGGGATAGTGCGATGAAGATTGGCACAGACGGGGTGCTTCTTGGCGCCTGGAGTGAAATAGATCCCAGTGCAAAAAGGGTTTTAGATATAGGAACAGGAACAGGTTTAATCAGCCTAATGCTCGCCCAGCGTTACCCAGAAATCACGATAGATGCGATTGAACTAGATCAAGCGGCGGCGGCTGAAGCAAATTTTAATTTTGCGCAAAGTCCATGGGCGAAGCGATTAAACTGCGCAGCCAATTCTTTACAAGATTTTCGCGAAGTTCCTTTGATCATTTATGACCATATTATTTGTAATCCGCCTTTTTATCAAGGGACCTATGCCATCAAAGATGCCGGAAGAGATCAAGCCCGTAACCATGCGTTTTTACCTTTAACAGAGCTTTTTGCTGGGATAGGTCAATTGTTGTCTGCTCAAGGGAGTTGTAGTGTAATTTTACCCATTGAACACAAAGAAATGGCGACCCATGAGGCCGAAAAAAACGGACTTTACTTAAGTCGTTTTACTGCGGTAAAAGGAAATGAGGCAGCGCCAGTTAAGCGTGCATTATTGTCCTATTCTCGTTTAGCTACCCGCTGTGAATCCAGCGCGCTAACACTTGAAATAGCCCGTCATCAACGCACTAAAGCACATCAAGAGTTAGTAGCTGATTTCTATTTACCTAAACCCTAAAAGTCAAAGACAAAACCAAACGAGGGTAGGGGAGTTTCTGTCCGGTCAGTATCGATAAGGACTAAACTCCTAGGGGTGACTTCTGAGCCATCTTCATTACGGGCGATCCCATACTCTTGTGGACGTGGAACTGCTTTTGCTAAGAAGTTTTGCACCTCCAGATAGAAGTTAAAAGAAAGGCGTTTAAAATTCCATTTCTTGTCAATACGGATATCTCCCTGACTAAAGGCGTCAAGGGTTACCTCTCCTAAGCGACTGTAGTCCAATACAATGCGTGGATAAGCGCCAAGACTTGCGGCAACATCTGTGGGAACATAAGGGGTTGCTCCGGCATAGCGATAACGCAAAGACACTTCCCAGTTGCGTTTTAATTTATAGCCTCCTGTAAAGGAGAGTAAATTTCTGCTGTCCCACACCGTGGGGAGTAAAGGTCCATTCGCACGGCTAAACTCGCTAAAGAAGTGAGTGTAGGCGAGTACACCATAAAAGTTTTTGGTTAGCTTTTGTTGGAATAAAACTTCGACCCCCGTACTTTTTCCTTCTCCGGAATCGACGATGGGTTCGTTTCCTAAGACTTCAAAACCTCCTCCTTTATTCGCAAGTGAAACTTGGTCAAAGACTGAAACAGGATATTGACTGTAGTCTTTGATAAAACCTTCTACTGTGATACGCGAAGTAGGGGTCCAGTTGTATTCTACCCCAAAGACATAATGGTCACTCTGGGTATAACGGTTGTTTTTATTGATAAAGTTCCCTTGTAAGTCTTGAAAGCCTAACATGGTATAGGTTGGCATTTTATAGTAACGCCCCACAGAAGCGTTGAGCTTCCATCGTTGATCTGAAGAAAGTTGATAGCTGGCCGCTATTCTGGGAGAAAGATTATCGATTAAAGAAGATCCCGTGGTAAAACTATCTGCATCAAGCCTTAACCCAAAAGAGAGCGAGAGTTTGTCGTCAAAATAAGAACGACTCGCTTTTCCAAAAAAGCCATATTTCATAAAGTCGATCGAGGTGGCATAATTGAAATTCTCTAGTAGCCCCAGGGTCGCATTAGAATAGTTCGATATTTGCACATTTGCCCCATAGCTAAATTTCCAGTCAGTAGAGAACTGGGTCACCTGCGTTCGAAGTTTTGTTTCGTGTTCTACTGCATCATTTTCAAAGAGAAGACCTGTTTGATTTTCATTGTCAGAAAAACGACTAAATACATTTTGAAGGCGATTTGTACTTAGGGTTGTTTGCATACGTCCATTCCCGCTTTTGAATTTTCGTTTCCACGAAAGCCCCACTGTGATGGTTTTTTGTTGGATGATAGGAACCTGTTCTATGGTCGATTGTTGTTCTGCATCAAATTCTTCTGGGGCTACAACAGAAAAGTCGTCAATAGACCCTAGTCCGATAAAGCTAATACTGTTAAATGCATCAATGGTGTGATTGATTTTCCATTGATAATCCCAGTAGTCTGGTCGAATAGGAAGCCCTACTAATTCAAAGATAAACTGTAAATAACTGCGTCTTGCAGAGAGCATTAAAGTAGTATTTGAACGTTCCTTATCTCCTTTAAATAAGGGAGTGTTGAGGGTAAAACCCGCTTCACTTGCTCCTATGCGAACCTTAGTCGCCATCTTTGTTGCATTCCCATCTCGTTGTTCAAAGGCTAATACCCCAGAAAGTGGATTGTCATATTCTGCACCAAAAGCCGAACTTGATAAGGTTACTTCTCTTACAAAATCAACATTGAGCATCCCTACAGGTCCTCCTGCACTTCCTTGGGTGCTAAAGTGGTTGATGTTAGGGATTTCAACTCCGTCTAGGTAATAAACACTTTCATTTGGTGCTCCACCTCGAATGATAAAGTCGTTTCTAAACCCTCCTATGGAAGGCGAAATCCCTGGTAAACTTTGGGCAACCTTTGCAATATCATTATTTCCACCGGGATAGGTTTCAATTTCTACTGCAGATAAAGATTGGGTTGAAAGTGGAGTTTCTGTGCTGGTGCGGAAAGGGCTTTTTGCAACCACGACTTCGTCTAATGTTTCAGAAAGTTCCTCGAGTTTAAAAAGCAAGTCTGCTGTACCGACCGATTTTACGATCACATTAAATTTTGTTTGGGAGGCAAAGCCTAAGAAACTAGCGGTAATATTATAGGTTTGAGGAGGAATATCATTGAGCGTAAAATATCCATCTGCATCTGTGATAACACCAATCGCAGTTTCTTCGATGATTACAGTAGCACCTTCTAGCGGAAGAAGACTTTTATCATCAATTACTTGACCTGTTAAACTTCCGTTGTTTTGTGCCTTAAGGGAAAATAAGCCAAGGAGCAAGAGTATTGTAAGGAAACGATTGAGCATCTTTTTTTTGGTAAAAGTAAGCTTGATAAGCTGAAGTCCCAAAAAAATGTTTAACAATATTTATAAATTAGTTAAACAAAACTATTGATCCTTTTTTCGCTTCCTCTTTTTACTTGCTTTTTCTAGTTCTCTAAGTTTCTTTTCTTCCTGCTGTAATTCATATTCTAGTCTTAGCCCCTCTAAGTCCTCTGAAGAAATGGTTTCTTGGTCAGGGGCTTGAAGCGCCCCATCTTCGATATTAAACTCTTTTTTATCGGTTTGCTGTCGCAAAATTTCTTTTGCTGTCTTAAGGTTGTAATACACCTGAGGATCGATCATTTTATTGGCGACATAGTTCTCTTTTTTCTTTTTATCCCAGCGAATAAAAATGAATCCACTTTGTGATTCCTCGTCATAGATTACCCTAAAAATCTTGGCATTATTTGGTAAGGTTTGGTAGACTTCAATTTCGTCTACTGTATAGCCAGCAAGAGACATAAGGTCATTGACGAAATATTTTTGACCAAGGGTAGTATTGTCATTAATAGGGCCTTGATAAGAATCATCTTCAGTTTGATCTAAAGCCGTTGATTGCGCAATAATTGTTTCTCCAAACAATAATAACAGTGCGAACAAAAATTTAAAGTTCATTATTTGATTTTGTCTTAAAGTACAAAAAAATAAAGAACAAAGTTGGGGCATAAAGCAAGGTTTCAAGACCGTGTAAGAGGTCGCTTTTTAAATAAAATCGATTTACCCCAATAAGAGAAGCAGTAATGCTTAACATTACAAGTCCGGTAGTGAAATAACCCACAGATCTCGATCTGCGTTGAAGGTAGACAATAATGCTCAAGGCAGCGGCAAAGCTCAATGTCGCAGAGTAAATGGTGATGGGAATAAACAACTCTTTTAGGTAAGGTTTAATAAAAGCCATTAGTATAACAAAGTAAACCCCATATACCAATATTGGTAGGGCGTATTTCCATTGTCTTAATGATTCTCCTAAGGGTTTTTCTAATTCTCTGTTCAAGGTAAAGCAGAATAGAATCGAAGCCCCCCAATACGCCATTAATGCCGAGATGAAATAGTAAAAGTCGTCACTCAAAACAATCATATCACCTAACAAGCAAAAAGACAAGATAAAGTAAATTCCTTGATCTTTTCCTACCTTAATGTGGTAGTCATAGAGGAGAGGTAAGGTAAGCAAAGGAGTAAAGATTAAAGCAATGTGTTGTAACCCTAGAACCCTCATTGTAATGATGATGATTGTCGCTAAGACAAATGTCGCTCTAGCGTAAGGAGAAAGATGGGATTTCAACATGGTTTAGGCTGTCTTTTGATTAATTAACATAAAATAGAGACAGGCTAAATTCACACCTAACTTTCTCAAAATATTGACATTATAATTACAATAATAAAAAATACATAGATAAATATACTAATATTTTTTATCTCTATTCTTTTGCTAAAAAAGTAGCGATCAAAAATTGTGCGGGAATATAGGTTGCCATCACCCATGGTCCAAAGACTTTTTGCTTAAAATAAAACGCATCAAACGCAATCATACTATCTGAAATAACGAATAACAAACAGCCTAACGCGAGGTAAAGGGCTGTTTTTGTTTCTCTTTCTAGGGCGAGTAAAACGCCTAGAAATCCAGTTAGAGTTAAGGTAGCTGCATATAAACTTACTGGGACTTGAAGTGGACCTAATTGAGGTGACATTAGAAGAAGCATAAAGCATAAATAGCCTCCCAACGATAGCAGTGGAAGCAAGGCTTTTTTCTTTTTGAGTTGCCTTAATAAATTCCCGCCTAAATGTTTTAGCATTAAATGGCAGTAGATAATTTGGGTTAGCCAGAATGCGGCTATGCCTGTCACAAAGAATAGGTTTCCTTCTGGGATTAAAAAAAGATCCCCTAGCCAGGAGAAAAAGAGCGCAATTAGATACAGGCGAGAGGGAGAATAACAACTCCATACATACCCCATCAAGGCCGGAATGATTAGCGCTTTACTTGCGTGGGTAAGTAGGTCGATTTGTAAGACTTGACCACTAAGGTTTGATATCCCAGCGACAAGAAAAATCAAAAGAAAAAGGGTTTTGCTTTGCACCCTTCTAAGTTATACTTTTTTCACCACATAAGTGACGACTCCCCAAATGATAAGTTGATTGTCTTCGGTAACTCTAATGGGTTTATAGTTGGGATTTTCAGGCATTAGATAAATGCATTCTGCTTCAACTTTAAGGCGTTTTACAGTAAACTCACCGTCGATAAAGCAAACAGCAATGGCGTTGTCTTCAGGTTCTTTACTGCGATCAATGACCAGTAAATCTCCGTCATCTAATCCCGCCCCCTGCATGGATTGTCCATCTACCCTTGCATAAAAAGTAGCTTCTTCGTTTTTAACCACTTCTTGATCGATACTAATGCGCAATTCCTTAAAATCGTCTGCTGGCGATGGAAACCCCGCTGAAACCCCTGTATGGGCTAATGGCATGTCTTTATAGCTCTGGTCATTTGGTTTAAAAAAAATAAGGTTGTTTTGGGCTTTTTTCATTATTTCTTGTGGGAATAAACGCGAATTACATCGCTTAGTTCGGTGGTGAAACGCGGCGAGAGGTGTTCTTGCCTCATCTTCCATGTTTTATTGAGATCTTGATTGCCTAGTTTAATGCGATGAGGACCAAAACGGCGATGCAAACGATCGATGGTTTGCATAAGAGGGTCGTGCTTGTTTTGGTCGGCGTGAAAAAGGTTGAGCTGTCGTTCATTAGAAGGACTTAAGCCCATTAAAATAACGCCTGCTTTTTTGTAATCAATTCCTGTTTTAAAAATACTTTTTAATCCAAAAGTAGCATACTGCGATAAGATAATACTAGAATCTGTAGCATAGGGTAGGGTAACTACACAACTGTTGCGGTATTGTTCACTCCCCTCTTTATGAGGATTGCTTCGCACAAAAACCATTAAAGCAGAGCAGCTGCTTTTTTGTTGGCGTAATTTTTCGGCACAGCTAGTGGCATAAGTGGCAATGCGCTCTTCGACTTCCCAAAAATGCGATAAAGTAGATCGAAAACTACGGGTAGTGGCGATGGACTTTTTAGCGGGCTGGGTATCTTCTAATTGAATGTAGGAGAGCCCCAAGAGGTCTTTTTTTAGTCTTAGCTCGAGTACGCTCATGTGTTTGCGAATCCAGCTATCTGGGAGGTTAGAAAAGTCATAGGCTGTTTTGACACCTTGTTGTTCTAAGCGTTTAGCGTGTTGTCGCCCAATCCCCCAAATATCTTTTACGGCAGTCCATTTTAAGGCTTTGATTCGTTGTTCATCGGTTGCCATTAGATAAACTCCGCCTGTCTTATCGTTGTATTTTTTAGCGATCTTATTCGCAATTTTAGCAAGTCCTTTGGTAGGTGCAATTCCCACTGAAACAGGAATACCCGTCCATTGTTGCACTTGTTTTTTCATGGCGCGACCCTGTGCATTAAGATCAAAATGTTCAAAGCCTTTAAACTGTAGAAAGGCTTCGTCTATACTGTAAATCTCAATGTCTGGGGTATAGGTTTCTAGGATTTTCATCACGCGACTGCTCATGTCTCCATAGAGCGGATAATTCGAAGAAAATACCTTGATATTCTGGCGACTAAAGATGTCTTTGTATTGAAAGGCAGGTGCACCCATAGGAATGCCTAATGCTTTAGCTTCGTTGCTTCGCGCGATAACACAGCCGTCATTATTCGACAGGATTACCACGGGTTTTCCCTCCCATTGGGGTTGAAAAACCCGCTCACAAGAAGCATAAAAATTATTACAATCTACCAGTGCGAACATGAATCAAAAATACATATTTATCGTGCTAAAAAGGCCTGATATAAGGGCTTAATTTTTCGATTTCTTCCCCTTGTTTCTCTTAGTGAGTAAAAACTTAGCTTTGTTATAATTATAACAATAAAAAAATGCTTGTAAAAAGTAAAGCAGGGGAGGTATTTGCATGAATTAAATGTTGTAATTTTGATTTTTAGATTTGACAGATCCAACAATAATGGATAAATATTCTTTTTTGAACGCGGCGCATACAGCACATTTTGCGCAATTGTACGATCAGTACTTACAACATCCCGATAGTGTAGAGCCTAGTTGGCGTGCATTTTTTCAAGGCTTTGATTTTGGAATTGAAAACAGTGATCACGGAACTGCTGGAGAAGTTGCTCCAGAAGTGCCAGAACATTTGCAACGAGAATTCAAAGTAGTTCAGTTGATTGATGCTTACCGTAAAAGGGGGCATTTGTTTACTAAAACCAATCCGGTGCGGGATCGACGTACTTATCAACCCAATTTAGCCCTTGAAAACTTTGGCTTAACCCAGGCAGATCTCAACGAGACATTTAATGCAGGGGAGACCATGGGAATAGGGCCATCTACTTTGGCTAAAATCATTGATCACCTCGAGCAAATTTATTGTGACTCTATAGGGGTAGAGTATATGTATATTCGCGACCCTGAAAAAGTTAACTGGATTCAGCAGCGCTTAAATATTAATAACAATCACCCTGTTTTTTCTACAGAGCAGAAAAAACATATCCTTAAAAAACTCAATCAAGCCGTTTCTTTTGAAAACTTCTTGCATACTAAATATGTAGGGCAAAAGCGCTTTTCTTTAGAAGGAGGAGAATCATTGATCCCAGCCCTAGACGCAGTTGTAGAAGCAGCAGCAGATCAAGGCGTGGAAGAGTTTGTGATGGGAATGGCACACAGGGGTCGTTTAAATACACTGACCAATATCTTTGGCAAGTCAAGCCGTGATATCTTTTCAGAGTTTGACGGGAAAGACTATGAAGAAGTCGTCTTTGATGGAGATGTTAAGTATCACCTTGGATGGACCTCTAAGCGCAGCACAGATAGCGGTAAAAAAATCAACATGAATATTGCCCCTAACCCTTCTCACCTTGAGACAGTAGGAGCGGTTGTTGAAGGAATTACACGTGCTAAGCTTGAAAACAAATACGACTTTAACACCAATAAAGTACTGCCGATTATTGTGCATGGTGATGCAGCAATAGCAGGACAAGGCTTGCCCTATGAAATTGTTCAAATGGCCCGTTTGAAAGGATATGGAACTGGAGGAACTGTCCATATTGTAGTAAACAATCAAATTGGATTTACGACAAATTACCTTGACGCAAGATCTTCTACCTATTGTACAGATGTTGCCAAAGTTACCCTTTCACCCGTATTACACGTCAATGCAGATGATGCAGAAGCAGTCGTGCACGCGACTTTATTTGCCTTAGATTATCGCATGAAGTTTGGTCGTGATGTCTTTATCGATTTACTAGGCTATCGTAAATATGGGCACAACGAAGGGGATGAACCTCGTTTTACGCAGCCCAAATTGTACAAAGCAATTTCAAAGCATAAAAATCCAAGAGATATTTATGCAGCTCAACTTATCGATCAAGGGATTATCACTCAAGCTGACATCAAGCAAATGGAAAAAGAGTACAAAGACTCTTTAGAAATTGATTTAGCCGACTCTCGCAAAATTGAAAAAACTGAAATTACTCCCTTTATGCAAGACGAGTGGAAAGGTTATGTTCGAGTAGATGAGACTGAGATGATGCAGCCTGTAAAAACAGCCGTCGATAAAAAAACCTTAACCAATGTAGCTAAGGCAATCACAGAGCTGCCTGCCGATAAAAAATTCTTACGAAAGATTGAAAAACTCATTGGAGACCGCAAGCGCATGTTCTTTGAAAACGATGCAATGGACTGGGCCATGGGAGAATTATTGGCTTACGGAAGTTTGCTTGTAGAAGGCCATGATGTACGTATATCTGGACAAGATGTTGAACGCGGAACCTTCTCTCACAGACACGCCATTGTAAAGGCAGAAGAGTCTGAAGAAGAAAACATTTTACTCAACCATGTTCAAGAAGACCAAGGTCGTTTAAGAATTTACAATTCCCTTTTATCTGAATATGGTGTTTTAGGATTTGATTATGGTTATGCGATGGCAAGCCCAAATGCATTAACCATTTGGGAAGCACAGTTTGGAGACTTTTCTAACGGGGCACAGATCATGATCGATCAATATATCTCTGCTGCCGAAGATAAATGGAAACTTCAAAACGGAATAGTCCTTCTTTTGCCGCATGGCTATGAAGGTCAAGGGGCAGAGCACTCCTCTGCACGCATGGAGCGCTATTTACAACTATGTGCAAAAGACAATATGTTTATTGCAAATTGTACTACGCCAGCAAATTTATTCCACCTTTTACG
>JBDNAJ010000108.1:0-2688 GCA_039768455.1 Candidatus Arcticimaribacter sp. | reverse complement strand
CTTATCTTCTAGGGCAGCGATCATTGCCATTAATTTAAAAGTCGATCCTGGCTCATAGGTCACCCCTACTGCATAGTTCAGCTTTTCATAATACTTCCCCTCTTTGGTTCTTCCTAGGTTGGCGATGGCTTTTACTGCACCAGTCTTTGTTTCCATAACCACCACAGTTCCATGTTCTGCTTCATATGCTTCTAATTGACGCAACAAAGCATGATGGGCAACATCCTGTACATTTACATTGATGGTTGTAAAAACATCATACCCTTCGGTAGGCTCTTTTTCATTATTATCGTTGATGGGCTTCCACTGTCCATTAGCAATTTTTTGCTTTAGACGTCTTCCATTCTCTCCTTTTAAATACTGACTAAAAGCGCCTTCTAAACCTACGCGTAAAAAGTTACCGGCAGGGTCTGGCTTTTCATACCCAATGGTTCTTTCTGCAATTTTTCCAATTGGATGTTCACGAATAAGCTTTGACTCAACAATCAAACCTCCTCTCAATGAAGGCATTGAAAAGAGAGGAAGTTGTTTGATTTGCTGATATTCAGAATAGGTTAAGTTCCGCGCGATTAGCGTGTATCTATTGCCCGTTCGCTTTGCTCTTTCAAGCATCACTAAACATTGATTTGTTGTTTTATCTAAAAGAGAAGAAAGCCCTTGAGCAAGTTCTTTTTTATGGGTTTGGAATCTTTTGTCACTCACCACTTTTGCGTCCCATCTAATTTCATACCTCGGGACAGTAGTTGCCAGAAGGCTTTGATCATCGGCATAAATATTTCCGCGGCTAGGCGCTAAAACAAAATTCTTAACTGTTCTTTGTTTCGCCAAAGCGCGATACTTCTCCCCTTCTTGGGTTTGAATAAAAACCAATTTCCCTATTAAGACAAAAGCAAACAAAAATAAGCCCACCACAAAGAGGTAGAAACGATTCATGATATGTTTATCGTTGACTTCCATTATTCTGCTCGCTTCAATTTAATGGGAGGTGCAGTGGCTGGCCCCACTCCTTTTTCTGCTAACCTTGCTGCAACTCTTGACTCCATCTTAAGACGCATTAATGAAGCTCGTGTCTCCACAAACTCGCTTTTCACCTCTTTGATTTCAGTATTTAATTGAGCAATGGTGTAAATTTTACGATCAGCGCTATGCCCGCTCGCAATTATAACTAGGGCAAGAAAAGACAAGAACAACAACATACGCCAGTTTTTTAACGCATCGTCTTTGATCAAGAACTCTAAGTTCAAAAGGGCTAATAACTGATTCATATCTTTTGCGCAATTCTAAGTTTAGCACTTCGCGCTCTACTGTTTCGTTTTATTTCTTCTTGGTCAGGAACAATTAGCCCCCCTACTTTTTTCATGGGGCAATCTCTATTGCCAAAAAAATCTTCTGGCGCCTGACCTTCAAAAACACCTTCGCGGATATATCGCTTTACTAAACGATCCTCTAAAGAGTGGTAAGCGATACAAACAAGACGACCATTTTTGACTAAAAGCTCCCCGCTTTGTTGGAGAAAAGTCTTAATCACTTCTAACTCTTGATTCACTTCAATACGGATCGCTTGAAAAACTTGTGCAAGGGTTTTATTTAAAAAACGCTCTGGAATAAGTGGCTTTAAAACAGCGATTAAAGCCTGGGTTGTATTGATTTTACTTTCTTCCCTTGCAGCAATAATTTGTTCTGCCACTCTGTAGGCGCCTTTAACTTCACCATAATTCTTTAAGATGGCTGTTAGGGCATCGATTGAGTATCGATTAACCACATCAGTGGCATCAAGCGTTCCTTCTTGATCCATGCGCATATCCAGCGGCCCATCAAAGCGAATAGAAAAACCGCGCTTCTCTGCATCAAACTGGTGGGAAGAAACACCAAAGTCTGCCAAGACACCATCCAACTTTTTAACTCCGTACAACTTTAGATAACGCTTGAGGTCTTTGAAATTAGCCTCAACTAAGGTAAATCGCTCATCATCAAGAGCATTTTTATGCGCATCTTGATCTTGATCAAAAGCAAACAAGCGACCTTCTGGCGCTAATTGGTTTAAAATTTCTTGAGAATGCCCTCCTCCACCAAAAGTGGCGTCTACATAGACACCTTTGGGGTCAGTAATTAGGGCCGTTACAGACGGCTGTAGTAATACCGGATCATGATAGCTAATCTTCGTCATCTTTATCCCCCATTACTTCTTCTGCAAGCGCACCAAAATCAACTGTTGCCTCGCTTATCGCTTCCTCATAACGCGTTTTATCCCAAACTTCTAAAATATTTACAGCAGAAGAAATCACTATTTCGCGATTAATTCCCGCATGCTGCACTAGATCTTTTGGGATCAACAAACGCCCTGTATTGTCGATCTCTACTAAGCGAACCCCAGCAGTAAATCGACGTATAAAATCATTGTTCTTTTTATTGAAACGATTGAGCTTATTCACTTTCTCCATTAACGCTTCCCATTGCTTTAAGGGATACAATTCTAAGCAAGCGTTAAACACGGCTCTTTTCAAAACAAATCCATCGTGAAGACTCTCTGCCAATTGCTTCTTTAATGCCACAGGAAGCATGATACGCCCTTTGGCGTCAGCTTTTAACTCATATGTTCCTATAAAATGCTGCATCAGACTATTAAGCAATTGATTAGACCAAATATAATTGATAATTCCCACTTTTTTCCACTTAATACCACTTTGT
>JBDNAJ010000107.1:0-4078 GCA_039768455.1 Candidatus Arcticimaribacter sp. | reverse complement strand
TGGTACCTAATAAAAACAAAGGGTCCTTTCTATATAGTACTTGATTTAAAAAAAAATATCAAGATTTCCATCCCGTTTGGAACTGTAGTGTATGAATGTAACCTACTTAGTAAAGCCTTTCGCCCCCGAAAACCCACGCCTAGAACGTGAAACCCTGAACAGTAAATTTTAAAAACGATTTTGAGATTGAGTATGAGCCTTGCTATGCAAGGTATGAGATAGATACACCAATGGCGAGGTGTGTACCTCGCCATTGGTTCGTGTTAGTTATTCGTTAGGGTGTAAGGTCTGTACAAGTGTACTAAACTTTTTAAGTATGCTGTCTTTGAATTCATCAACAACAGCATTGCCCACGTTTTCAAGTATGTGCTTCTCACACTCGCCCATTAACAGTTGGAACATTATCTCGTAGTTCAACTGCTTCTTTGTTCCATTGTCCACCACCATGTCCGCTAGTGATGTTGGTGCATTAGAGTTTAACTTCTCACTCAATACATTAGCTATGTTAATCAAATCATTATTGGGCATTTGATACCTCGCCAATAGCTTTATATTCGCAATACTCTAATTGCTTCTGGTGTGCGTTCCATAAATCTAAATGTGCTAATTTAAATTTATCTTTATCAAAAGATTTTCTAACTCTATTAATCTTTTGTAAACCAAAACTATTGCCGTTCTCATCTTGAACAATAATTAAGTTTTGATTAGTTCTTTCAAATAGATTTACAATGTGTTCTTTCATTGTATCTAACTCTTTAGATAGTCTATTTGCTTTTAGCTTTAATGAAGCATAAGCTAGGACGATTTTTTTCTCATCTTGCTTTAGCTTTTTTATTGCTTGTGGCATTTGTTACCTCTTTGTTAAGTTATATATTCTTATGAATACCTTCTCTTTATATATCTTATCAAATCTTATGCAAACATTAATTTAACTTTTTTTTAATTTCTTTTTCAATATGTTCATTAAGATGTTGTTCCAAAAATTTAGCAAAATCACTAAAAGCATTTGTGTCCTTATCAGTTGTTATTGATATTAATTTTTCTTTTAATTTATTTTCTTCCCGAGTGCCAGCACCTGCACCGTCAGTCTCTTTAGGTTTAACTAAAGTGTCATTTCCACCACGAGAACGAGACGAGGTGTCATTTATCTCTACTAATTTCTTTTTCATATTCGGGTATCCATTCATTAATTGTAATCCCCAAATGCTCTGGGAAATCTGTTATTGTATCTGTGTACCATGTGCCGTCTGGTCTTGTTATCTCTAAAACGATAGACCAACCACTAACACGAGACGAGGCGACAGTTGTCGCCTCGTTAAGTTTATCTTTAGCCATTACCAACTACACCAATACTCAACGACCTTTTTCTCGTTGATCGCTTGCTCACAGAATTTAAGGAACTTGATATCTTGTTCCTTGTACTCCTTGACGCTTTCCTCTTGGAACTGTTGCCCCCAGAAAAAACCATCTGTTGCCTCATAGTCCTTGAAGTCGTTTTGAATAGCTTCTGCTAAATCTTTAACAACTTCTTCAGTCATATAACAAGGTGCTTCTTGGTCTCCGTTAAAACCTAAGTGACCTAAGTCTCCCTCATGGTCATGCATTGGGTTTTGGGCGTTCCACTTCTTAGCCATGAACTGCTGAAGTCTTGCGTGTTTTCTCCAGACAAAAATATTCTCCTGATCATTATCATCAGAGTAATATTTCTTCCAATCTATTTGCTCACCTCTAAGGTTTGCGTGTTGATCTAATCCCATCTTTTCTCCTTTGTTGATTAAGTCTAATGTCTTATCGTATCTTATATTCCTTTACAACAATTATCTTTTAGAACTATTCTAAACTAAAAAGGTAGATTTTTAGAACCATGTGCCAGCGCCCCCAGATGCTTTTAAGTAATCTTTAACAAATGTGATCCATTACCTCAAACGAGACCGAGCTTCTGCAAAAGAATCTGACAGCGTGCCAAACCTTCTAGTAACTCCAGGCGCAGGTGCTATCCACTTAAGTAAACGAGACGAGACGGGGATCAAAGGATCCCAACGAGCGACAGCATCAGGACGCCAGTCCCAGCTAATGTAAAGCCTGGAAACATAAACAGAAGACACAGCCAAACGACAACGAAGGTCATGTGGCAGCTCCAGCTGCAGGTTTCTCTTCCAGCAGCTCCTGGGCCCGGACCTCGACAGCCCACCAAACGAGGTCGTTCTTGAAGTTCTTTAACGAGCCTGGATCACTGGTTACGTGCTGAAGAAACTCACCGTTCTTAAGGCCGTTGTCATCCGCCTGGTCCCCTATCATCTGCCAAATCTCTTCTTCATGCTGGTCGTGAAACGAAGTTGTTTCATCGTAATATATAATACCAGCAACGCCTCCGCTGCATCCGTGTTTTGCAATGTCTGATATTAATCCTAATTCCTGCTTCTCATACTCAGCGAGGCATTCCTTGATGCTTGGCATTAAGTACCATTCCTTCAGTTCATCAGTCATCCTTCACCTCTGACTTTTTCCATGTATTTCCGTTGGCGATGCAGCGCGTGCCCCGGCCACCGGTCAATGCATATACTTTTCCTTCTTCTGGTTTGTCTGCTTCTGTAGGCTTTGAGTCATCTTTAATATATTCTGTTCCGTAATACTCATTCATCTGTTTTATTAGTTTTTTACTTATAGTCATTTGCTCTCCTTTGGTTAACGGCCACTGAAGTTTACGGTTTCCCTACCTCCTAACATGGCCGCGTCCTACATATAAGACACGATGGGATACCTGTCAAGTCCTTTCTTTGATTTTTTTTAATCTTTCTTCGAAAGACCATTTCTTCTCATCTGGCAACTCTTTTACCATCTGCTCTGCCAGCTCCTGAAGGTCAGTCACCTGCTGCGCCAGCTCCCCAACTCTCTTGTTGTAAGAACGAGCTCTGTTCTGTGTTCGAACGAGATCGAGTGCTTCGAAATCTACTGCCATCTTTTCCTCCTTTGTTTTGTCTGACCATACGACATCATGGGATCGGCGTCAAGCAAAAGTTTCCCGAGCTGGTGCATGCACCCCCTGAAGACTGACCTGCTGGGGGACGTCCAGTATCCAGTAAACGAGAACGAGGTTCATCCATTACTTGAAACGAGAAACGAGATCCTGAGCTGCATCACCTGCTGCTGGTCCTCAGGCCACCAACCTAACAAAGAGGAAAAAATTGGTGGCCAGAGCACGAGAACGAGCTTACGCTGAGCTGTGAAGGGATCCCAGCTCCCTGAGCACCTGCTGCTGGACCGTGGTCCAGTTGTAAGGGGCTTCAAACGAGAAACGAGGAACCAGTAAACGAGGTTCAGTGAACAGTGACACCGGTCTGTACAGTTCTAAGACACTCTGCAAGGGGGTCTTACCCAAGTTCTCTTTTAGGATAATTACTTTGCCACCTGCTTTCACATACTTATTGATCCACACAATCTGCCACTTATTTAGTGCGGGATAACTTAACGAATCTGATTTTAATTCTATCCAAAATACTTCTTGTTTATGTACTGCATGAATGTCAGGAATTCCATTGATAGTGCTAGATTCTATGCGTGTTAGAAAGCAATCAGTCAGTCCTTTCTTAACCTTTTGCCAAAGCCTAGCTTCATTGTTTTTAGAGCTCATGATCTAATCAGTATTTAAATTTTGATTCTTCTAATTGATACAATAACTGAAGTGGGAATGATAGTAGTATTTCCAATATTATCAAACGTAGGTTTATTTTTTGATTCAATATAGTCACTAAATAATCTTGTAATACCTTTGTCCTGGCTAAGTAAATAACCTTTTGAAACACATACAGGAAGTTCTTCTTTTTGCAACGACTTAACATCGCTCCACCCAGCATCACCTTCAATATCTTGCCATCTAATTTCTACAAATGGATAAATGGTAATGTCATTACCTAATTGTTTAAAGTTAAATTTTAACTTCGAAGTTTTAAGTTTTTTAGTCATCTATCTTTACCTTTATTTTACCAACTGAAGTAGTGATGGTTGAGTTATGTACTTGATTAAAAGCATCCAACCATTCAGACCAACTAGCCTTCTTCAATTGTTGTAACGTCTTCGG
>JBDNAJ010000010.1:0-17905 GCA_039768455.1 Candidatus Arcticimaribacter sp. | reverse complement strand
GCTGTATTTGGTTTACCATCCCATGACTTGGGCACTTGTGACGCTACTTTTGTGGGCTTATGGTCCCCAAAAATTGATGTATTGACAAGCGGTTTGTATTCATAGTTAGACGTCGGAATTTGATAGTCGAGAAACTGCTCATCAATTTCCTCTATAAAGCGACTGGGTTCAGCATCATTCAATTTTCCCCAGCGATAACGCGATTGTGTATAGGACAAAAAGGCGCGCTTTTCTGCCCGGGTCAATGCGACATAAAACAAACGGCGCTCTTCTTCCAATCCACTGCGCGAATCTAAATTCATCGCTGAAGGGAAAAGATCTTCTTCCATTCCCACAATATAGACATAGGGAAATTCAAGGCCTTTAGCTAAGTGAATCGTCATTAATGCCACTCGCGGAGTGTCATCATCGGCATTTTCGTTGTCAAAATCAGTGGCCAAAGCAACATCCTCGAGAAACTCTGTTAAGGCGCCGGTGGCATCTGCAAGTTCTTCTTGCCCTTCGGTGAAATCTTTGATCCCGTTTAAGAGTTCTTCGATGTTTTCAATCTTACTAATGCCTTCTGGAGTACCGTCTTTTTTAAGGTCAACAACGATTCGTGTTCTCTTCGTTACTTCGTCTGCTACCTCAAAAGCATTCGCATTTTCGTTAAAAACTTGCAAGCTTTTGATCAGGGTAACAAAATCAGAAAGTTTTTGTGCTGTTCCAGCATTGACCCCAATTTTTAATTCTAAGGCTCGCTCTGCAACTTCAAAAATGGACAAACTGTGTTGCTTTGCGCCCACGACTAATTTGTCTACGGTGGTTTGCCCTATTCCTCTAGCAGGATAGTTAATTACCCGCTTTAAACTCTCTTCATCCTTTGGGTTGACCAGCACCCTTAAATAAGCCAATACATCTTTAATCTCTTTGCGCTGATAGAAAGATAAGCCCCCATAAATGCGATACGGGATATTGCGTTTACGCAAGGCGTCTTCCATAGCACGAGACTGTGCATTGGTACGATATAAAATGGCAAATTCGCTGTAATTTAATTGTTCTCTAAGGTTGAAGTCATAAATGCTTCCGGCCACATGACGACCTTCATCGGCATCTGTAGGGCAACGTTGCACTTTGATTTTAGCACCAGTATCATTTGCCGTCCAAACCTTTTTGTCCAGCTTAGTTTGGTTGTGGTTAATGATCGAATTAGCGGCATTGACAATGTTCTGAGTGGAACGGTAATTTTGTTCTAGGCGGTACATGGCGACATTGTCATAATCCTTTTGGAAATTGAGAATGTTATTAATATTCGCTCCGCGGAAGGCATAAATACTCTGTGCATCATCTCCTACCACACAAATGTTTTGGAACTTGTCAGATAGCGCACGAACAATCAAGTATTGAGAGTGGTTTGTATCTTGGTACTCATCCACAAGGATATAGCGAAAACGATCTTGATATTTAGCCAACACATCTGGGAAACGATTGAGCAGTTCGTTTGTCCTTAACAATAAATCGTCAAAATCCATGGCACCTGCCTTAAAACAGCGGTCGACATATTCGGCATAGATCTCGCCCATTTTAGGGCGATGTGCCATTGCATCTGCTTCCTGTAGATCAGGATCATTATAGTAGGCTCTAACCGTAATCAAACTATTTTTAAAAGAAGAGATGCGACTTCTAATTTGCTTGGTTTTGTATTGATCCTTATTCAGTCCCATTTCTTTGATAATTGAACTCAATAAACGGTCACTATCTTGGGTGTCATAAATGGTAAAATTAGAAGGATACCCTAATTTGTCTGCTTCAGCGCGAAGAATACGAGCAAAGATGGAGTGAAAAGTACCCATCCAGAGGTTTTTAGCTTCACTTTCTCCGACCAGTTCGGCGATTCTGTCCTTCATTTCCCGGGCGGCCTTATTGGTAAAAGTAAGGGCTAAAATCGAAAAGGAATCTACCCCCTGCGACATCAAGTAAGCAATGCGATAGGTTAATACACGGGTCTTTCCAGAACCCGCACCAGCAATAACGATTAGCGGTCCATCTTTGTGTAATGTAGGGCCACGCTGGGCATCGTTTAGAGCGTTTAAATTGGCGGTTAATTGATCTTTCATATGCACACTAAAAGTAGGGGAATTAATAAATTTTTTAAGCATTTTTACCGCTTAATTATAAACATTGTATCTTCACAACTTTAGCAAGATCTTAATATGAGAAATCATCTATTTATCCCCCTACTGCTGTGCTTCAGTTTTAGTTCTATGGCACAAGACATTCCTAGAGAATTAGCCCAAAAAGTGATTCAATGGCGACACGAAATCCATCAAAATCCAGAACTCTCAAATCGAGAATTTAAAACTGCCGAAAAGGTGGCGAATCATTTACGTGCCCTAGGCATAGAAGTGCAAACTGGAGTGGCATATACCGGAGTCATTGGTCTCTTAAAAGGAAAACGACCTGGGAAAGTATTAGCCCTTAGAGCAGATATGGATGGTTTACCTGTAAAAGAAGACAATGATCTCCCGTATAAATCAAAGGTTGTTTCCTCTTTTGGCGGACAAGAAACTGGCGTTATGCACGCTTGTGGTCACGACACACACGTCGCAATATTGATGGGCGTAGCAGAATACCTTTCCAAAAACAATGACTTTGCCGGAAGTGTAAAGTTTATCTTTCAACCTGCCGAAGAAGGCCCACCACCGGGAGAAAAAGGAGGTGCGCGTTTAATGGTAGAAGAAGGAGCCTTAGAGAACCCAAAGGTTGATGCCATCTATGGATTGCATATTAACTCAGCAACTCCTGTGGGTGTTCTACGCTATAAATCCAAAGGGATTATGGCCGCTGCACAACGCTTTGTGATTGATGTCAAAGGAAAACAAGCCCATGGTTCTACGCCGTGGATGAGTGTTGATCCTATTTTAATCAGTGCACAAATTATCGACGGGCTTCAAACGATTATTAGCCGTAATTCAGAATTGACCAAAGAAGGCGCGGTGATCACAGTTGGGTCGATTCACTCAGGGATTCGTTTTAATATTATCCCAGAAAGCGCACAAATGATCGGAACCATTCGCACCCTAGATGATGACATGAAACAAACCATCATTAAACGTATGAATGAGATGGTACCCCAAATCGCTGCAGCCTATGGCGGTACTGCAGAAGTAAGTATTAAAGAATCTGCAGCATTAACGTATAACGATCCAGCCTTGACGCAAGTCGCGGTTAAAAGTCTTGAAAAAGCCTTAGGAAAAGATAATGTTCAAACCATGCGAGCGGTTACGGGAGCAGAAGATTTTTCTGCATTTCAAGAAAAAGTACCGGGCTTTTATTTCTTCTTGGGCGGGTTAAAAGCTGGAAACAAGCCTGAAGAAGCTCCTTCTCATCACACCCCAGAATTTGTAGTCGATGACAGCGGGCTTATTCATGGCGTAAAAGCCATGGTACAATTAAGCCTAGACTTTTTGCAATAAACTTTGTTGGGCGTGTTCCCAACCTTCTTGCCACCACTTCTCCATTTCGTCTTGCTGAAAGACCAGGGAATTGGTGGTAAGCACTTTTGGGGTGTAAAACACCCTAAGCTTTACGCCTTTTTCTTTGGCCATTAAATGGCCTACTTTAATATTGTCATTCACAATTTGATCTCCCATAAAATCAAGGGTAGAAAGCACAAGATCAAAGGCATTTCTAGAGCGCATACGGTTGAGTTGTTGCACTTCTGTATTGAGCATAATCGCATCAATTTCTGTCGCACCACGCTTGATCGCTTCTTCAATTGCAATGATACACCCAAAGCCACCATCGGCATATTCGTGGCGGTTTTTGATCACTAAGCTCATAAATGGCAGGTAGTTACAAGAGATCCAAATCCAGTCTAAAAAGTCTTCATAAGTACAATCAGACAAAGCTTTGTATTCGATTTCATTTAAAGTGAAATTTGACACACAGACCACCACTTCTTTGTTACTGGATTTAATCTGATTAAAGATTTCAGGAGAAATACTATTCGCAAGCAGCTTCCTAAGGTTTTTACTTTCTCCAAAGGTCTTTCTCCCTCGAAAAAAGTTCTTGACCACATTAAAGTGATTGATTTTAATTTTAGCGATTTTTCCCTTCCGCTTCATGATAAACGGACTATTGGAGAAAATGCTCTCTTGGGTCACATGTGTAAAGGCGTACTTGATGGCATCAATTTCGTTTACCGCTAAGTGGGACACCAATAAACTTCCGGTAGAGGTTCCCATAAAGAGATCATAGTTTTGTCTGGCTTCTTCAATCAAATACTGGGCTAGACCGCCAGCAAAGGCGCCTTTACTTCCCCCTCCAGAAATCACTAGGGCTTTTTTCATTCGTTCAACTTGGATTTAAAGGAAAGTTACTCGAATTTTATAGAAATAAAAAGTCGAATTTAGCGCAAAAGAGAATTTTTGTCCCTTTTATGGATCCATTACAAACTTCTATCGAATATTTAAAAGGCATTGGCCCTAATCGCGCTGCTTTATTGAGGGAAGAATTGGGGATTCGCACCTATCAAGATTTGTTGCACTTTTTCCCTAATCGCTATATTGATCGGTCGCGTTTTTATGCGGTAAATCAGCTGCCACAAAACAATGCAGAAGTTCAAATAAAAGGAGAAATCATCCAGATTAAAACAGTGCCACAAAAGCGAGGGAAACGTTTGGTCGCAGTATTTTCAGATGGGAGCTCACAGATGGAGTTAGTTTGGTTTCGCGGGCATAAATGGATACAAGAACAGTTAAAACTCAATACGCCTTATGTGGCCTTTGGGCGACTTTCGTGGTACGGTAGTAAGGCGAATATGCCTCACCCAGAATTAACCTTGGAAGAAGAATATGAAGCCAGTAATATAGGTGCCCTACATCCGGTCTATCCTTCGACAGAAAAGTTGATCAATAAAGGAGTTACCCAACGCATCATGAAGCAAATGATGATCAATCTCTTTGGATTAATTGGAAACCAATTCAACGAGAATCTCCCCGATTTTATGCTGGCAGAACTCAAGCTAATCTCCCGAAAAGAAGCCATCATCAATGCCCATTTTCCCAGCAGCACTGAAGCATTAACCCAAGCCCAACGCAGACTAAAGTTTGAGGAATTATTCTATATCCAACTGCAATTGATTCAAAAGAATCGCTTGCAAAAGCAAAAGATTAAGGGCTATATCTTCTCTCAGGTGGGCGAAGCCTTTAACACCTATTTTAAAGCGTATCTCCCCTTTCAATTGACTGGGGCACAACAACGGGTGGTCAAAGAGATTCGCCAAGATATGGGAACTGGAAAGCAAATGAATCGCCTGCTGCAAGGTGATGTAGGCTCTGGAAAAACCATCGTCGCTTTGTTGAGTATGCTAATCGCAAAAGACAACGCCTTTCAAAGCTGTTTAATGGCCCCAACCGAAATTCTCGCCATTCAGCACTATCAATCTATCAAAGAAGCCTTGGGGAAAATGTCTTTAAAAGTAGCCCTACTCACTGGCTCAATTAAAGGGGCTGAACGCAAAAATATTTATGAGGCATTAGCCGAAGGGAGTATCGACTTCTTAATCGGGACCCATGCCCTCATTGAAGATAAGGTGCAATTTAAGAACTTAGGCTTAGCTATTATTGACGAACAGCATCGCTTTGGCGTAGCCCAAAGAGCAAAACTATGGCGCAAGAATGACCTCCCCCCACATGTTTTAGTCATGACCGCCACTCCTATTCCTAGAACCCTTGCCATGAGTGTTTATGGGGATTTAGACATTTCTGTGATTGACGAACTCCCCCCCGGGAGAAAGGAAATTAAAACCGTTTTAAGAACAGATGCCAACCGCCTCAATGTCTTTCGATTTATTCAAGATGAAATCGCAAAAGGACGTCAAATCTATGTGGTTTATCCTTTAATTCAAGAGTCTGAAAAAATGGATTACAAAGACTTGATGGATGGCTATGAAAGTTTAGCCCGTTCTTTCCCCCTACCTGACTATCGCATTAGCATTGTCCACGGACAAATGAAAGCGGCAGATAAAGACTATGAAATGCAGCGTTTTGTAGAAGGGAAAACCCAAATCATGGTCGCGACGACAGTCATTGAAGTGGGAGTCAATGTCCCCAATGCCTCGGTGATGATTATCGAGAGTGCAGAGCGCTTTGGGCTATCACAATTACATCAATTACGTGGCCGAGTGGGTCGTGGTGCAGATCAAAGTTACTGCATTTTGATGTCGGGTAAAAAGCGTTCACAAGAAGCTCAAACCCGCTTGCAAACCATGGTTCAAACCAATGACGGCTTTGAAATCGCTGAAGTTGACTTACGCCTTCGTGGCCCTGGAAACTTGATGGGAACCCAGCAAAGTGGGGTGTTACAACTCAAAATAGCCGATTTATTAAAGGATCAAGAGATCCTAAAAACCGCGCGCTTTTATGCCAGGGAAATGGTGGAAAGTGATCCAGAACTCGCTGAAGAAAAACACCAAAGAGTGCGACAAACTTATGCCAAGATCAGCGCGCATAAAAACATCTGGAATTACATTAGCTAGGGCTATCATTTTGCCTTTTGGTTACTTATATTTGTAGCTAAATTTTTATTTATGAAGATTTCCTATAACTGGATGCAACAATTCATTCAAGCAGATTTACCCCTTGAGGAGCAACTAGACTTATTGACTGATCTAGGTCTTGAGGTAGAAGGCAATAGTTTGTTTGAATCCATCCCAGGAAGTTTAGCCGGTATCGTTGTAGGAGAAGTATTGACCTGCGAACAACACCCTAATGCAGACCGTTTAAGGGTCACCACAGTCAATATAGGTCAAGAAGAACCCGTGCAAATTGTTTGTGGCGCACCTAATGTTGCAGCGGGACAAAAAGTCCCTGTAGCGACCATAGGAACAGAACTATATACGCCAGAGGGAGAAGCCTGGACCATCAAAAAAGGAAAAATAAGAGGAGAAGCTAGTCATGGAATGATTTGTGCCGAAGATGAATTAGGCTTAGGACAAAGTCACGACGGGATCATGGTCCTAGATGATAAACTTGTGCCAGGTACTCCTTGCGCCAGCATCTTCCCCATTGAAAAAGATCAAACCATAGAAATAGGTCTTACCCCTAACCGTTCAGACGCGATGAGTCACATGGGCGTTGCTAGGGATTTAAAAGCGGGTTGTATTCAAAGAAATATTTCCTACAGCTGGAATTTCCCCAACACCAATGCCTTTAAAGTAGACAACACCTCTCTCCCCATCGATGTTATTGTAGAGGCGCCTAAAATGGCTCCTAACTACAGCGGAATTACCCTTTCGGGCTTGACAGTAAAAGACTCGCCTAGCTGGTTACAAAACCGCCTTAAAGCCATAGGTCTAAGTCCCATTAACAATATAGTCGATGTGACGAATTATATCTTGCATGAATTAGGGCAACCTTTACACGCCTTTGACGCAGATAAAATCAAAGGGAAAGTTTTGGTCAAGACCTTAGCTAAGGATACGCCTTTTACGACTCTTGACGGAGTAGAACGCAAATTACACGAAGAAGATTTGATGATTTGCGATGAAGAGAAACCCATGTGTATCGCAGGCGTTTTTGGTGGCTTAGATTCTGGTGTGACCAAAGACACAAAACACATCTTTTTAGAATGTGCTTATTTTGACGCAGTAAGCGTGCGTAAAACAGCAAAAAGACACGGTTTAAATACCGATGCTTCTTTCCGTTATGAAAGAGGAATCGATCCAGAAATTGGTGAATTTGCTCTCAAGCGTGCGGCCTTATTAATCCAAGAATTAGCTGGCGGAGAAATCACCAGTGACATCGTTACGGTTAAACAACCGCTAGAAGAAAAGGTTTCGCTCTTTATTCAATATGAAAAAATCACCAAGGTTTTAGGGCAAGAAATCCCAAAGGATGAATTGATCAATATCTTGAATGCACTCGAAATTGAAGTCATCAATGTTACCGAAGAAGGCTTTTCAATGAACATCCCACGCTATCGTGTTGATGTTACCCGTGAAGCAGATGTAATCGAAGAGATCTTGCGCATCTATGGGTACAACAATATTGAGAGTGTCAATAGCATGAAGACTTTCTACCCTGATTTCAATCTTAAAACCCCTTATGTTTTAGAGCAAAATGTTGCCAAAAAGTTAGTGGGCTTTGGTTTTCAAGAAGTGATGAATAATTCCATTACTTCGCCTAAATACGCTGCTTTTTCAAAGCAATTAGATGAAATCGCAAAAGTAAATCTCTTAAATCCCCTAGGGCAAGAGCTTTCTCAAATGCGTTCCTCCCTCCTCTTCTCTTCTTTAGAAGTGATTGCGTACAATCAAAACAGACAGCGTAGAGATTTAAAGATCTATGAGTTTGGGAAGGTGTATCGTCAACTAGAAGAAGGGTATCAAGAAGACAAGAAAATTGCCCTCGCCATGTGCGGAAAAGCGCATAAAGAAGCTTGGAATACCGATACCGCTGCGAATGACATCTATCGCTTAAAAGGAAGTGTTTATGCCATTTTAGATAGCTTAGGCTTAGATGCATTGACAGAAGAAGCCAGTGATAGAGATATATTTCAGTATGGACTGTTTATTTCTTCACGAAAGAAAGCGGTCGTTCAAATGGGTAGCGTCTCTCCTAGCCTCTTAAAAGAATTCTCTATTGATCAAGAAGTGGTTTATGCCGAGTTTGATTTTGATGTGTTATATCAATTGGCCTTTAAAAAGGACCTAATTGTGGAGGCAATTCCAAAATTCCCGTCTTCAAGAAGAGATTTTGCCTTATTAGTCGATGAAGGGGTGAGTTTTGACGCATTAAAAGAAGTGGCACAAAAAGTGGAAAGAAAGATTTTAACAGAAATCAATTTATTTGATGTCTATGAAGGGAAGAATCTTCCTGCTGGAAAAAAGTCTTATGGAATGAGCTTTATGTTTGCTGATCCCCATAAAACACTCACAGACAAGTACATTGACAAGGTGATGCAAAAACTCAAAAGTAGCTTTGAAAAAGAGTTTGGTGCAACATTGAGATAATGTTAAGCGTTTAATAATAAGCTTAAAAGGGTGAAATTTGGGAGATTTTCCTTAATTTTACTATGACAATGCGAAAGAATATGAAGATGAAGTTATTTACCCCGATCAACATTGCCGAGAAATTACAGTTGTCTGTGACAACTGACATTGCAATGATAGATGCAGTAAATACTTTTATTGCTCGTCCCAACACTATTAATTCGTTTGATTTAGAGGCGTTTGAAACCAAAAACATCTATCACCTTGATACGATTAAATCGACTTGCATTGACTATCGTTTGCGCTTTTTAGATTTAAAGTATTTTAAGAATGATTTACCCCAGGAAGCTTTTGACAAAATTGCTGCATTGGAAGTACAGCACAACACTAAGCTTGCTGGTTTTAAAATCATGGCTCCATCAAAATTATTCCGTCTTAAAAACACCGATGATCCCTTGTTATTCGTTCCTATTGGGAATGATTACTTTTACTTGATTCATCAGTGGGGAGACGATTTACACCCTTTTCGCAAAGCATTCATGTGGCCGTTCAAAAACATTTGGAACCTCATGGTGCTTATTCTCGGTTTAAGTTGGATTGCTACTTCTTTGACACCCATGGCAATTTTCAGTAAAACAACTTCTTGGTCAACCTATTGGATGGTCTATTTCTTTATGTTTAAAGCCATTGCCTCCATCGTACTATTCTATGGTTTTGCTTTAGGAAAGAATTTTAACCCTGCCATTTGGAACAGCAAATACAATAAATCATAATTATGTCCTCGCCCTCTTACCTACACCTTTTTTCTGGATCTTCAATTGATGTGCTTGCCTTACGTAATGCGCTTGCTGAAGAAAACATCACTCCTGTAGTGAAAGACGAAGCAGAATCTGCTCGTTTAGCAGGCTTTGGCCAAACTGCACCTTTAATGCAACGCGTTTTTGTGCATGAAGATGAGTACGACAAAGCCAAGGCTGTTTTAAAGCAACTCTCTGCTTAATCAGCTTTTTATTTCTCTTTAATTTGTCCCTTTGGCGAAACGCCATCCATACCTTATTTGCCGTTTTTATAAGATTAATTTTTAGGGAACTTTTCGCTTTAAAATTGAATACTTACATTTAGAGGAAGAAATTGAACTAAACGAAATTATGCAATTCATTATTTTTATTGCCTTCACCCTATTGGTTGGGGTTGTGGCTTATCTCGCCACAAGAAAAACAGACGAAAATACAGAAGATGGTTATTTTTTAGGTGGGAGAAGCCTTACGGCTCCCGTAATCGCCGCCTCTTTATTGCTAACGAATTTATCGACAGAACAATTGGTAGGACTCAATGGCTCTGCCTTTAACGAGGGGATACTGGTCATGGCATGGGAAACCCTTGCCGCCATCGCCATGGTGATGACTGCAACCATCTTATTACCGCGCTACCTTAAGGGAGGTTTAACTACGGTCCCGCAGTTTTTAGAGCGCCGTTATGACACCGCGACCAAATCGATTACCTCTGGGCTCTTTTTAAGTGGCTATGTGGTGGTTTTATTGCCCATTGTGCTCTATTCTGGTGCTGTAGCATTAATTGGCATGTTTGATCTAACAACGGTCTTTGGGATGGACCAAAGCACTACCTTGATTATAACGGTATGGTCGATAGGCTTAATCGGGTCTGTTTATGCCATCTTTGGGGGCTTAAAAGCCGTGGCGGTGTCTGATACCGTGAACGCAATAGGACTCTTAATTGGAGGCTTGATGATTCCCGTCTTTGGGTTGACCTATGTGGGAGACGGAAGTCTCTGGGCAGGAATAGAAACCATTTACAACCACGACCCCGCTAAGTTTAAAGCCATGGGAGATAATGACTCTGCTATACCTTTTAGCACCCTATTTACGGGGATGATGCTGGTGCAGCTCTTTTACTGGGGAACAAACCAAGCCATTATTCAACGGGCGCTGGCCGCTAAAAACTTGGTCGAAGGACAAAAAGGTTTGATCCTAGCCGCCTTTATCAAAATTCTAATAAAAAGACATAAAAAAACCCTCTAGCGCGTGTCTCTGACGCGTGCTTATTTTAAAAAATCGCATCCTATAATCTCTATAAAATCTACTTATGATACACAAGAGCAAAGTCTATTCTAATGATCACGAAGATGGGTCACGCGTCACAGACGCGCGCCAGCTGGTCTATTCTAATGATCACGAAGATGGGTCATACGTCACAGACGCTCGACAGCTATTCCTCCCCCACAAACGCTAAAAAGTGTTTTAATACTGCCTCTGGATCTTCAATCAGGGGGAAATGTCCAATCCCGTGGAGTTCGACCACTTGAGGCTTGGGGATTAAAACTTTATAGCGGTCGGCCATATGCTGACCAGAGATAGGATCTGCGGTGCCGTTGATTAAGCATAAGGGAACGGTGGTGTTTTGCAATGCCCCTACCCAAGCTGTTCTATGCTGCACCCGTTCTGCCATATAGCGGATGAGGAGATGAAAAATATAGCGTCCGCCATTGCCTTCTAAGAGGGTCCAGAAATCGTCTAGTTCTGCTTCTGTGGGTTGGGTTTTAGGACCAAAGATGCGCTTAAAGTTTTTGCCTAGTTTCTTTCGGTTAAATAAGCGGGAGACGATGGAGCCTAAGGGGCTCATCAAAACCTTTTGCACCAATAGCGGGCGGTGGGTTTCTGGAAACAAGCCGCCGTTTAACAGGCATAAATGGGAGATTTGCAGTCCCGCCTCTCCCCTTTCTTGTCGGGTGTTGTAGCGGGTGAGTAACTCTTGGGCTACGGTATCCCCATAGTCGTGAGAGATGATTTTAACTTGGGAAATATTTTTGCTTTCGAGCAACTGCTCTATCCTATCGGCTTGATCAAGGATGCTGTAGGGGTAGTTGCGGGGTTTATCAGAAAACCCAAAGCCCAACATGTCGAGGGTAATCACATGGTAACGTTTTGTCAATGCCGGCCATAGCTGTTGCCAGTCCCATGAAGCGGTGGGAAAACCGTGAATCAATAAAAGGGGTTCTCCGCTGCCGCCTTCTCGTACAAAAATTTGATGTTCGTTATAGTGGTGATAGTCTCCACCGGCCTTCCATTCGGCTAAGGTCATTGGCTGTTTTTCTTTAAAAATAGGGTTTATTTTTGAAAGAATTGGTCGATATAATTATTGGTGTTTAAATACTCTTTTCGCAAATCTTCTAAGTAATTGACAAGCGCATTGTAACGGGGATGCTTTGGCGAAAGCCCATCTAATAAAGCATCATCACTAACTGTAAGAAGTAAATACCATTGTCCTCTTCGGCTATTGTGATACTCTGACAATAAGGGATCATAGCCCTTTTCTTTTAGCCTTTCATCGATTAAGATGGGCAATAAATTGAGTGTTTTGGTGGTTTTTTCCACCTCATAAAGGGAAAGATAGAAATTAGTTTCTTCTACTTGAAAAGGTAGGTTAGCGTCTTTCCATTCTCTATAACCAGAAAGTTTTACATTGATAAATTGATAGAATTTATTCGCATCTTTTGGGTCTTTGAATACAAAACCATAGCGCAAAGGTAATTGCTTGACAAAGCGCTTTGTCTTCATTACCCTATACGTATTTACATTAGGTGCGATTTTGTAGGGAATACAACGAATGCAACACAAAACAAGAAGGAAAAGGCCTATTAACCGCATACACAAGGAGTGCAAAAGCTATACCAAGACCAATAATCTTTTGTTTATGCGTACATCTTTGCGCGCAATTCCTTGATTTTAGGATCGGTCATGTACTCGTCAAAGGTCAAATAACGGTCGATGACTCCCTTTGGCGTAAGCTCAATAATACGGTTCCCCACTGTTTGTGCAAAAGCGTGGTCATGGGTGGTGAGTAAGACATTTCCTTTAAAGTTCTTTAGCGCATTGTTAAAAGCGGTAATCGATTCTAAGTCCAAGTGATTGGTGGGTTCATCGAGCATCAAGACGTTTGAACGGCTCATCATCATTTTAGAGAGCATACAACGCACTTTCTCTCCTCCAGAGAGGACATTAGATTGCTTGAGGGCTTCTTCCCCGCTAAAGATCATTTTCCCTAAGAAACCACGGATATAGACTTCTTCGCGCTCTTCTTCGGTTTGGGCATATTGACGCAACCAATCCACCAAACTCATATCATTGTTAAAGTAATGCGCATTGTCTAAGGGCAAATAAGTTTGAGTGGTCGTGACTCCCCACTGAAATGCTCCAGCCGCAGCTTGATCTTCTCCCGCAATGATTTGATAAAAGGCGGTAACGGCGCGAGAATCTTTTGAATAGATCACAGCTTTATCGCCCTTGGCTAAATTGATATTGACATCTTGGAAAAGGACTTCGCTTTCTAGGGTTGCTTTAAGGCCTTCAATGTTTAAGATTTGATCTCCCGCCTCGCGGTCTTGTTCAAAGATAATTGCAGGATATCGACGGCTTGACGGGCGAATCTCTTCGATGTTCAATTTGTCGATCATCTTTTTACGGGAGGTAGCTTGTTTTGATTTGGCTACATTCGCAGAGAAACGGGCGATAAATTCTTGTAATTCTTTCTTCTTCTCTTCGGCTTTTTTGTTTTGCTGGGCGCGTTGACGTGCCGCTAGCTGACTCGATTCATACCAGAAAGTATAGTTCCCAGAGAAATGACTGATTTTCCCAAAGTCAATATCAGAGATATGCGTACATACCGCATCGAGGAAGTGACGGTCGTGAGAGACCACGATCACTGTATTGTCATAGTTCGCTAAGAATTGTTCTAACCAAAGGATGGTTTCATAATCCAAGTCGTTCGTAGGCTCATCCATGATCAACACATCAGGATTCCCAAAAAGAGCTTGAGCTAATAAGACGCGTACCTTTTGGACTCCATCCAAATCTGCCATGGGCACATAGTGAAGGCTTTCGCTAATCCCCAAATTGGATAACATAGCGGCAGCATCACTATCAGCATTCCAACCATTCATCTCTTCAAAAACGATTTGCAGCTCTCCTACTCTTTCGCCATCGGCATCGCTAAAGTCTTCTTTGGCATAAATGGTGTCCATTTCGGTCTTGACCTCATACAAAGGCTTATTCCCGCGTAAAACCGTGTCTAAAACCAAGTTTTCATCAAAAGCGTTGTGGTTCTGTTCTAAGACTGACATGCGTTTTCCGGGCTCTAAATGTACATTCCCAGAGTTGGCATCTTGTTTTCCTGCAAGAATCTTGAGAAAGGTAGATTTACCGGCACCATTCGCGCCAATAATCCCATAACAGTTCCCCGTGGTAAAGGTCACGTTAACTTCATCAAATAAAACGCGTTTACCAAATTGTACAGAAAGATTAGAAACAGATAGCATAGCTTATTTTTTATTTCCGCAAAAATACATAAATCAAAACCGCTTTCCACGCTTTTTTTTAACTTAGCGTGTGTACCAAAGTCGCGACCATGGCAAAACGTTTTCTATTCCTGGGATTATGCCTGTTACTTAGTTGTAACCAAAGTGACGAACCCCCTACATCGGCTTTCTTTGGCGGACAAATTATCAACCCATCTTCAGAATATATTACCCTCTATAAATACGATCAACGTATTGATTCTCTTGCCTTAGACGAGAATAATCGCTTTGCAAAACAGTACGACTCCATCAACTTTGGGCTCTTTAAAATGGAACATTTACCCGAAAATCAGATGGTTTTGATCGAGGCCGGGGACTCCATTTGGTCCCGTGCAAACATGTCAGATTTCAATGCTTCTCTTGTATTTAGTGGTTTAGGCTCTGCCAAAAACAACTTCCTAATGGACATTTATCTCGACCTAGAAGACGAAGTAGGCTTTCTATCTTCAAAATACGCCTCAGATAGTCAAGAGTTTAGTCATATCATTGATTCGTTAATTCAAGAGAAAAGAGATAAGTGGGATGTCTTTAAAACCCAAAACCCTTTGTCTCCTCTTGCGCAAAAAGTAACCCAAGCTGCCTATGTTTATCCTTATGCGAATCGCCTAGAGCGTTATGCCCTTATTCGCGGAAAATCTACCGTTAAAAACGACAGCAGTTTTTTTGATTTTAGACAGTTCTTGGTCTACGGTGAAAAAGACCTGATCTTTTTTGAGCCCTACATTACCTATTTGATGAGTTATCTAAGTCAAGAAGCCCTAGAAGAAGGAATGAACTTCTTCCAGCAAAAAGGCAATACAGAGTTCAATATTAAACGCTTAGAGTTAATCGATCAACGTATTAATCATACCACTTTACGCAATATTTTAGCTAGAACCGTGGCCTATGAAGAATTGCTCAACTTTCGCAACCACGCCTATCACGAAAACTTCTTAAAGTACTATATGCGCTTAAATAGCTCTCCCCTTTATTTGACGGAAATACTAGGGCTACACCGCGCATTAATCCAAATGGAACCCGGTCAAAGACTACCCGTCGCGCAATTAGAGAATCACAAAGGAGAAATCACAAACAGTGATGATGCGTTTGCTGGACAACCCACCGTACTTTACTTTTGGTCGCAGACCCAAATGAATCATTTTAAACGCACCCACGAGCGGGTCATGCGTTATAAAAAACAATTCCCTAACTATCGTTTTATTGGAATTTGTATACAACCTTACAATAATTTGGTTCGCAATTATCAAGAGATCATGAAGATTGATCCTGTGGATCAATTGGCGCTAGTCAACTTTGAACAAGTGAGCAACGAATGGGTAATTACCCTTTTAAACAAGGGGATTATTTTAGATGAAAACGGAGTCATCCTTGACGGTTTTGCGAATTTTTCTGCCACTAACTTCCCCGATCTTTTACAAGAGTTCCAAAATTAAATGGCACAATTTGACTCTTATTGCGCTGCCATCGCTGCCGGGAAATTCAACCTGCGGCACAAAGACTATCACGATAACTTTTACGGCTTCGCCGAAACTGATGACAACACCCTCTTTGGACGCCTTTTAATGGAAATCAATCAAGCGGGGCTGTCTTGGGACACTGTTCTAAATAAAAGTGAAAGCATCAAAGCTGCCTATGCCAACTTTGACGTCGATCAAGTCGCCAACTTCACTGAAACCGACATCGAAAGGCTCCTCCAAAACCCTGGAATTATTCGGATGAGAAAGAAGATAGAAGCCGCCATTTACAATGCACAGCAAATTCAATTACTCCAAAAAGAATACGGCTCTTTTAACAATTGGATAGCTGCGCAACACCCTCAAAAAGAGGAAGATTGGGTAAAATGCTTCAAAAAGAAATTCAAGTTTACTGGTAAAGAAATCACCAAAGAATTCTTGATGGGAATAGGCTACTTAAAAGGGGCACACGTTCCCGAATGCCCCTTGTATGATAAAGTCCTAAAATCACAGCCCAAATGGCTGGAAGCTTAGTTCCCTTTTTTGTAATCTTCTAAGAATTTAGCCAGACCGATATCAGTTAAAGGGTGTTTTAATAAACCTTTAATCGAGCTTAATGGTCCTGTCATCACATCTGCACCAATTTTTGCACAGTCAATCACGTGCATGGTGTGGCGTACAGAAGCTGCTAAGATTTGTGTAGAGAAATCATAGTTGTCATAAATCTCACGAATTTCTTCGATCAGGTTTAAACCATCGGTAGAGATATCGTCTAAACGTCCAATAAAAGGAGAAACATAAGTCGCACCTGCTTTTGCCGCTAATAAAGCTTGCCCAGCAGAAAAGACTAACGTACAGTTGGTCTTAATCCCTTGATTTGAAAAATATTTTAAGGCTTTAACCCCTTCTTCAATCATAGGAACTTTCACAACAATTTGCGGGTGTAAAGCGGCAAGGGCCTCCCCTTCTTTGATCATTCCTTCAAAATCAGTTGAAATAACTTCTGCAGATACATCTCCTTCTACTGCCTCGCAAATAGCCACATAGTGCTTTAAGATGTTTTCTTGGCCAGTGATGCCTTCTTTTGCCATCAAAGATGGATTAGTTGTTACGCCGTCTAAAACCCCTAGGGCTTCGGCTTCTTTGATTTGGTCTAGATTAGCAGTATCGATAAAGAATTTCATGATGGTGTTTTTTTAAAATTACAAATTATAGTGGTTCTTGAGTAAGCGTTCAAATACTTTTTGTGGGAGCAAGCGTTTTAAGGTCAACGAAAGCTTTTGCATAAAAGGCCCCACGGCATAATGCGGTTGCCAATTGTTCTTTTTGATCAACTGTGCGACTGCTTGGGCAATTTCGATAGGATTATTCCCATCGTCAACATGTTCGTCCATGGTCGCTAAACTTTCTTGGTACAGCTTTTCATAGGGAGAACCTTTTTTATTGGGCTCGTAATAGCGGCGAGAAGCAATATCTGTCGCATAATCCCCAGGCGCAAGTGTACAAACCTCAATCCCAAACTGTGCCACTTCCATCCGCAAGGCTTCAGAGATGATCTGTAAAGCGCCTTTAGAAGCAGAATAGCCACCGCGAAAAGGCAAGCCCATAGACGCGCCAATAGAAGTGATATTGATGATTTTACCCCCTTTGGTTTTTCGCATTAAGGGCAAGATTTTTTGTATGATGGTCAAAGGGCCAAAAAAGTTCGTGTCAAAATGAGCTCTTAGCGCCGTTAGATTAACTTCTTCTACTGCTCCGGTAATGCCTACTCCGGCATTGTTAACCAATACATCTACTTGCGAGGTCTTGCTTTGCAATTCTGCAAAAAACAAATCAATACTCCCTTGATCATTGACATCTAAAGCCAATAACGGAAAAGGTAAATCAGGATAATTTTGTGGATTTCGGCTAGTGCCGTAAACAGTATGACCCAGGGTGTGCAAGTGGGTGGCAATGGATTTTCCCAAGCCTGAAGATGCGCCGGTAACCAAAACTGTCTGTTGCATAATAAAAAAAAGGGTAAGCGATCTATATCACACCGCTACGACCATCTACCCTTGCTGCGTTCCCGCCCTGGGGGAGTTCAATAGGAGCTGGTTGTATAGG
>JBDNAJ010000106.1:0-3636 GCA_039768455.1 Candidatus Arcticimaribacter sp. | reverse complement strand
TTCTCCCCTAAAAGGGAACAACGATTTGTTGTCCATTACTCAGCCAGAGACAATCAAAGCCATACATCGCGAATACTTTGAAGTAGGAGCAGATATAGTAGAGACCAATACTTTCTCTTCTACCTCTATTGGGATGGCAGATTATGCGATGGAGGATCTGGTCTATGAACTCAATGTTCAATCTGCTCTACTTGCAAGAGAAGTAGCAGATGAATTTACGAATGCAAATCCACACAAGCCTCGTTTTGTAGCAGGGTCAATAGGACCCACAAACAGAACAGCAAGCATGTCTCCAGATGTGAATGATCCGGGTTTTCGCGCGGTGACTTTTGACGATTTAGTCGAAGCCTATAGCGAGCAAGTAAAAGGATTAGTCGAAGGGGGATCAGATGTTTTATTGGTGGAAACAGTTTTTGATACGCTTAACGCAAAAGCGGCCCTTTATGCCATAGATGTTTTAAAAGAAGAAAACAATTGGGACATTCCAGTCATGGTGAGTGGTACCATTACTGATGCCAGCGGAAGAACCCTTTCTGGACAAACCGTAGAAGCTTTTGCCGTTTCGGTCTCCCACATCCCTTTATTAAGTGTAGGGTTTAATTGCGCTTTAGGAGCGGATCAATTACTGCCTTATTTACGTCGTTTATCAAACACTACCGAAGCCTTAGTCTCTGCTCACCCTAATGCAGGCTTGCCTAATGCCTTTGGAGCCTATGATCAAACCCCAGAAGAAATGAGGGATTTGATTAAAAACTACCTAGACGAAAGCCTAGTGAATATCATTGGGGGATGCTGTGGTTCAACCCCAGAGCATATCCAATTGATTGCAGAGGTGGCCCATAAATATTCTCCGCGTAAAGTCTCAACAACCGTAAAATGAAAGCACGTTATTTAAAACTTTCTGGTCTTGAGCCCTTGGTGGTTACCCCTGAATCCAACTTTGTCAATGTAGGGGAACGTACCAATGTAACCGGTTCACGACGCTTTTTGCGATTAATCGAGCAAAACGATTATAACACAGCCATTGAAATTGCCCGCGACCAAGTAGAAGGCGGCGCACAGATTCTGGATGTCAATATGGACGAAGGAATGATCGATGGGGCAAAAGCCATGACAAAGTTCCTCAATCTTTTAGCGGCAGAGCCAGATATTTCTCGAATCCCTATCATGATCGACTCTTCTAAATGGGAGATTATCGAAGCTGGGCTTAAAGTCGTTCAGGGGAAATGTGTGGTGAATTCAATTAGTTTAAAAGAGGGAGAACAAAACTTTATTACGCAAGCCAAAACCATTCGTCGTTATGGCGCTGCTGTAATCGTAATGGCCTTTGATGAAGATGGACAAGCAGACACCCTAGCGCGTCGAATTGAAATTTGTCAACGTTCTTACAAGGTTTTAGTCGAGCAGGTTAATTTCCCTCCAGAAGACATTATTTTTGATCCCAATGTATTCCCTGTAGCCACAGGAATGGAAGAACATAAACTCAATGCACTAGACTTTTTCAAATCGGCAAAATGGATTCGTGAAAACCTGCCTCATGCGCATGTAAGTGGGGGAGTGAGTAATGTGTCTTTCTCTTTTAGAGGAAACAATCTTGTTCGCGAGGCGATGCATTCGGCCTTTTTATACCATGCCATTCAGCACGGGATGAATATGGGGATCGTCAATCCTACCATGTTAGAGATTTATGACGAAATCCCTAAGGATCTACTCGAGCATGTAGAAGATGTTCTTCTTAACAGAAGAGAAGATGCGACAGAGCGATTGTTAGATCTAGCAGAAACCTTAATTAATAATCAAAAGGACAAGAAGGTTGAGGTAAAGGCTTGGCGTAGTGATGCGCTGCAAGACCGCATTACCTATTCCTTGGTCAAAGGGATTGATGAGTTTATTGAGGAAGATGTAGAAGAAGCCCGTCTCGCTTCAGAAAAGCCCATTCATGTTATTGAAGGACACCTAATGACGGGGATGAATGTAGTGGGAGATCTCTTCGGGTCTGGAAAAATGTTTTTGCCTCAAGTGGTGAAATCGGCTCGAGTGATGAAAAAGGCGGTGGCCTATTTATTACCCTATATAGAAGCCGAAAAAGACGGAAAGCAACAAGCTGCCGGGAAGATATTAATGGCGACAGTTAAAGGAGATGTCCACGATATTGGGAAAAATATTGTGGGAGTAGTTTTAGCCTGTAATAATTATGAAATCATCGATTTGGGGGTTATGGTTCCGCCAGAAAAAATCATTGAAACGGCCATAAAAGAGCAGGTGGATATTATTGGTTTATCTGGGTTGATCACTCCTTCTCTAGATGAGATGATTTATATCGCACAAGAGTTAAAACGTCAAGAATTAAACATTCCTTTATTGATTGGTGGTGCAACAACTTCTAAAGCGCATACTGCAGTAAAGATTGCGCCAGAATTAGAAACTTCTGTCGTGCATGTTAACGATGCCTCAAGAGCAGTTACCGTTGCGGGGAGTTTGTTGAATAAAGAAAATGCTCCTAGCTACAAAGCGCAAATTCGCGAGGAATACGAAAAGTTTAGAGCGAAGTTTTTAGACCGTCAAGAAACCAAAGAGCACATTTCTTTAAGTCTTGCACGCGAGCGAAAGTTAGCCTTAGACTGGGAAAACTTTACACCATTTACACCGCAGCAGTTAGGGGTACAGGTCATTGAAAATCAAGATTTAGATGCTTTGGTGCCTTATATCGACTGGAGTCCTTTCTTTCGTTCATGGGACTTGCACGGGCATTATCCCGCCATTTTAAATGACGAAATAGTAGGAGAGCAAGCGACAGAATTATTTGCCGATGCACAAGTACTCTTGACAGAAATCCTCGATAAAAAATTATTGACTGCCAAAGCCGTTTTTGGGCTTTTCCCAGCTAATACGGTGGAAGAAGATGATATAGAAGTTTATGCCGATCAAGATCGGAAAAAGACTTTGGGGAAATTCCTCAGCCTTCGTCAACAATTAAAAAAGCGTCCAGGTAAACCTAATATTGCTTTGGCCGATTTTATCGCGCCTAAGACAACAGGTCTAGCAGATCATATCGGTGTATTTTGCGTTACTGCTGGCTTTGGTACAGCAGAACTGGCGAAGCAATATGAAGACAATAATGACGATTATAACGCCATTATGATTAAGGCCCTTGCCGATCGTTTTGCTGAAGCTTTTGCAGAATACTTGCACCGCGAAGTGCGTGTTAAGCACTGGGGATATGCTCCGCAAGAAAGTTTAAATAATGACGCTTTAATCAAGGAACAATACAAAGGAATTCGACCTGCGCCCGGCTATCCCGCTTGTCCAGACCACTTAGAGAAAAACACCATTTGGGATTTACTTCAAGTTGATAAGAGCATCGGGGTAAGCCTTACCGAAAGCCTTGCCATGTGGCCAGCTGCTTCGGTTTCGGGTTATTATTTTGCCCATCCAGAAGCCCAGTATTTTGGCGTTGGTAAGATTACACAAGACCAATTAGAGAGCTTTGCTCAAAGAAAAAATATCACCCTTGAAGAAGCCGAAAAATGGCTTCGTCCCAACTTAAAATAAGACACAGTGAAAGTAACGGAACACATTGCTAAAGCAAAAAATCAAACGCAATTTACCTTTGAAATTCTTCCACCTTTAAAGGGA
>JBDNAJ010000105.1:0-4849 GCA_039768455.1 Candidatus Arcticimaribacter sp. | reverse complement strand
ACAGTACTATCCCCTTGTTTATAGTGAATGGCAGAGCGATTGTACCATTGTACAAGCTCTATCCCGTTCTTGTTTTGAAGGGCTTTAAATAAATTGACGCCTACATTTCCCGCCCCTAAAAGCACTATTTTAATCATGAGATTAAAGGTAGGATTTTCCTTTTTTTTATACCTTGTCTCTACCTAAATCTTATTCACCATGTTTTTAATACAACATTTAACCCATTATTTTACGCGTTATTATCTTTTAGCTGCCACAGCCAGTATCATTATTTTAGGCTTTATAGGCTCTGCCAATGTATTGTTTATTACCGCAATGAACCCTTCTATTATAGGGTGGGTAGGACTCTTTTTTACGGTGATGGCGACCATGCGTTTTTTAGCCTTCTTTCTCGCGCAATATCCTAAGAAACGGGTCATAGAGTCGTTTATCTCAGGGGTAATTGTACAACTCATCATCTTGATTTTGGTCCTCCTTAATTAAATCACAATTTTGGCTTCTTTTACTCCTTGAAGATTTATCTTTGTAGGGTTAAAGAAGATGACCGTTTGATGAAAGATTTTTTTTTAAAGTACCTCGCTTCCACCCGTTTAATGTCGGTGTTGTTTTTTGTCTTTCCCGCTGCTATGGGACTAGGCACTTTTATTGAAAGCTGGTATTCTACCGATACCGCTAAAATATGGATTTACAACGCCTGGTGGTTTGAATTAATCATGGCGCTTTTTGTCCTCAACTTTATAGGAAATATTTTTCGTTACCGTTTATTGCGCAAAGAAAAATGGGCGGTATTAGCCATTCACCTTTCTTTTATTTTAATTCTTTTTGGCGCTTTTGTAACCCGTTATATAGGATATGAAGGTGTGATGCCTATACGCGAAGGAGATTCGACCAATACTTTTCTATCAGAGAAAACCTACCTCACCGTTTTAATCGATGGGGAATTTGAACAGCAGTCTCTGCGTAAGAAATTACAAAAGCAGTTATTGTTTTCCCAACATGTGGATAATCAGTTTTCCATTAAAGACGATTTTAAAGGAGAAGAATTTACCATCGAGTATGTTGACTTTATGGAGAACGCTACCGAAGGTTTAGTGCTAGATCCAGAAGGAGAGCGTTATTTAAAAATTGTTGAAGCTAGTGACGGGAATCGTCATGACCATTATATCAAAGAAGGGGATGTGGCAAATATTCACAATCTACTCTTTACCCTAGATAATCCCATAAAAGGTGCTATAAATATCGAAGTTATAGACGGAGAGTACTTTATCACCTCACCTTTTGCTGGTTCTTTTATGCGTATGGCCGATCAATTTCAAGGAGAATTGACGACAGAAGGGCAACAGCCATTGCAGTTGAGATCTTTGTACTCCTTACCCAATTTTCAGTTTGTGATTCCTGAACCCGTTCTTCGCGGGAAATTTGATATTGTTGAAGCAGAGGAACAACCCAATGCGCGCCAGGATGCATTGCGCTTGCAAATTTCGGCCGAAGGCCAAACAAAAACCGTTTCACTCCTTGGCGGAAAAGGTTATAGTAATGATCCCAAAAAAGTACAGCTGGGAGGATTTGATTTTTACCTTACCTATGGTTCTTTAGAATTAGAATTGCCATTTCAAATTGGTTTAAATGACTTTGTTGCAGAGAAATATCCAGGAACAGAAAAGAGTTATGCTTCTTTTGAAAGTAAAGTTACTGTAAAAGATAAAGAAGAAAACTTTGATTATGACATCTATATGAACCATGTTTTAGATCATCAAGGTTATCGTTTTTTCCAGTCTTCATTTGATACAGATGAAAAAGGAACTGTCTTGTCTGTCAACCATGATTGGTGGGGGACTTATATTACTTATTTAGGTTATATCTTACTGTATTTAAGTATGATGGCGATTTTCTTTATCGGTAGAACACGTTTTAAAGATTTGGCGAAAGCCATTGATAAAATCAAAGCGAAAAAAGCAGCATTGACGCTTTTCCTTCTTTTGGGATTAACTGGATTAAATGCGCAAGATCACTTAAACCACAGCCGCTCAAAAATCAATTTTGATTCTTTGGTGGTGGCAGATGCTTTCCCAGTAGAGCAAGCAGAAAAGTTTGGCGCTCTTGTGATTCAAGATCTAGGTGGTAGGATGAAACCCGCCAATACTTTCTCGTCTGAATTGTTGCGAAAAGTGAGCAAGTCAGATACTTATCAAGACTTAAACTCTGATCAGGTATTATTGTCGATCCTCAATGGACCCGCGATATGGTATAACATTCCGATTATCTATTTAAAGCGTGGAAACGATTCTATTCGAGCGATTACTGGGGTAGAAAAGGAGGCCAAATACGCGCCACTCATTTCTTTCTTTGATCAAGAGGGGAATTATAAGATTGCCACCCAATTGGAAGAAGCTTATCGCGCTGGGATCCCTAATCAGTTTCAAAAAGATTTTATCGAGGTGGATAAAAGAGTCAACCTACTCTATTCTGCCCTAGAAGGAAAGGTGTTGCGTATTTTTCCTATTCCAGAAGATGAAAACAATAAATGGGTGTCTTTTCCAGAGTTAGAAGAAGCCAATTTTAGCGGAACTGATTCGCTTTATGTAAACAATGTATTGCCCTTGTACTTTCGCTCGATGCGCATGGCAAAAAGCACCAATGATTATACAGAAGCAGGGGAATTGTTAGAAAGTTTAAAAGGCTTTCAGCAACGCTATGGCGCAAAAGTGTTGCCTAGCGAGGATCGCGTAAAGGCAGAGATTACCTATAATAAATACGATATTTTCAAGAAGTTGTTTAGTTGGTATCTCTATGTTGGCTTTTTCTTTTTTGTGTTTTTGATCGTTCAGATTTTCAGGGATGGAAAAATCATTCGCGCCTTAATTACCTTCTTTAAGGGCGCAACTTTTGCCTTGTTTGCCTTGCATACTGCTGGTCTAGCAGCCCGCTGGTTTATCTCTGGGCACGCTCCTTGGAGTGATGCTTATGAGTCGATGATTTATGTGGCTTGGGCCACGGTATTGTTCGGGATTCTCTTTGGACGTAAGTCCAATTTAACCCTTGCTGCGACCACCTTTGTGGCTTCGATGATCTTGATGATCGCCCACTGGAACTGGATGGATCCGTCGATTGCCAACCTGCAACCCGTTTTGGATAGTTACTGGTTAATGATCCATGTTGCGGTGATTGTAGGTAGCTATGGTCCTTTTGCCTTGAGTATGATTATAGGAATTATTGCCCTCTTTTTAATGCTGGCAACGAATGCGAAGAACAAACTCAAAATGGATTTAAATATCCAAGAGTTGACCATTATCAATGAGTTGTCTCTAACCGTAGGTTTAATTATGTTGACCATAGGAAACTTTTTAGGAGGGATGTGGGCCAACGAAAGCTGGGGACGTTACTGGGGATGGGACCCAAAAGAGACTTGGGCGTTGATTTCTATAATGATTTATGCCTTTGTGATTCATATGCGTTTGATCCCAGGTTTGCGCGGTCGCTGGTTGTTTAACTTGGCGAGTATAGTTGCCTTTGGAAGCATTATGATGACTTATTTTGGGGTGAACTTTTACCTGTCTGGCTTACACTCTTATGCCAGCGGAGAGAAAATCATTACCCCTAACTTTGTTTACTATTCCGTTGCTTTTGTAGCAGTATTAGGCTTGGTTTCTTATTTTCCTTACAAGAAGTTTTATAAAAAGTAAACCTTTTTGTGCCATCTTAGTATTGTGTAGGCGCAAACTTTTTAAATTGTAGGAGCTTCTCTAAGTTTAAAATGTTAATTTTTTGGGCATAACAAGGGTTTTTAAGTACTTTTCCTTAAGCTAACCCAAAAGCCTATATCATGAAACACTTTTTTAACGGGTTTTCACTTTTTTTTAATCCCTTTGGAGCCATTGAACTTTTTATGGAAAAAGAGGATAAACCTGATAATTACTTTGTAAAAGTATTTGACTATCTCGCCAAAACCTACTATCATGAGAAAAAAGCCCTCGATCCCAAAACAAGGGGGAAACGTAAAGATTCAGCATAAAAAGACCAAATTCTTTCAGGGACCTATTCCTACTCCAGAAATGCTGAAGCATTACAATCAGATTCAGCCAGATTTTGCAGAGCGGATTATGCTTATGGCTGAGAAAGAGCAGCAACGTTCTATAGCCAGAGAAAAAAACAGAGAAAAGAACACTTTTAGGCTAATTGTTTCAGGGCTTGTTTTTGCATTTTGTTCTATTGCTGGCCTGATTTATACATTAATATTCGCTATTAAGGAGAACCAAACTGAAACAGCAAAAGCCATTGTTTATTCAATGGCGGCAATTGGAAGTATTTTTATTTTAAAAAAGCTTAGGAGTAAGTCTAATAATTAGGCTATGAATCAGTTAGTTTACATTGTATTTCAATAACTATTTCTTAAGTGATTTTCACTATTTAGCGTAAAGAATTATCTTTCCTTTAAAAAATATGACGGCAAAACAAAAATGGCTGCTTTATGCAGTAAGTGGCTTAGTGTTATTTGGTTTTGGTCTTTCCTTATTAGGGGAAGCAATTATCCTTAAATACGATGATGCAGACTATTGGATAGCCGCGGGAACAATAGCCTTAGTAGTGACCAATAGCGGTTTATGTCTGTTTGGTCAAGCGATAATCATAAAAGTAAAAGAAGTAATGGACTAAAAGGCGGCGATAAAGTCGTCTTCATCTCTTCCATCAGCGACAAGCGCCAAAGCTTTGTCAGCGATCGCACTGGCTTCCTCTGTAGGAAAACCTAATCCAACAACTAAACGGTTAAGCAATTGAACTTCCCCTTCATCTGCGATGTGATCTGCATAGACCATGCGTGTTAAATCATATAGACGCTCTAAACGACGTT
>JBDNAJ010000009.1:0-7185 GCA_039768455.1 Candidatus Arcticimaribacter sp. | reverse complement strand
TTTCTAAATTTTCTTTATTAAGGGTGTTTAGTGTATATACCTGACACCTTGAAAGTAAAGCATTAATGACTTCGAAGCTTGGATTTTCTGTAGTGGCACCAATTAATGTAATTATTCCTTTTTCTACTGCGTTTAATAAAGAGTCCTGTTGCGATTTACTAAACCGATGTATTTCATCAATAAAAAGAATAGGATTTTTTCCACTAAATAATCCTCCTGAATGTTCTGCTTTATGAATAATTTCACGTACTTCTTTTACCCCTGCATTTATGGCAGATAGTTGATAAAAAGGGCGGTCTTTTTCTAGGGCTAATAGCTGAGCTAATGTTGTTTTTCCCGTACCTGGTGGACCCCAGAATATTAACGAGGGAAATACTCCATTAGCTATCATTTGAGTCAAGCTTCCTTTAGGCCCCAAAAGATGCTCTTGACCAAAATAATCAGTTATTGATTTCGGGCGCATGCGTTCTGCTAGAGGAGTATTCATCTAACGAAGATAATAGTTTATCAAACCAGAGAGAAACCTTTCTTAATTTTCTGTGATATTCTATTCTTTTCTTTGAAAGAATTTAAAGTTTGGATCAAAAAAAAACCCACCAAAATGGTGGGTTTTTTATTACAATCAGTTTTTCTCTTAGTAGCTACTTAACAAAGCAGTAGGCGTGAAAAACTCAGGAAGTGGATTAGGAATGTTTTCATTCGCATCTACTTCAGTTTGTGGATATAAGAATCTTTGCGGGAAATCAGAAGCTCCAGTACTACCTGTAGTCTTATTAGGTACTCCAATAAAGTTTCTAGTTCTTCTTATGTCATGGAAAGTAACTAATTCTCCAATCAAAGCTAAATACTTTTCTTCAAGGATTTGCTTGAGTAAGGTATTACCACTTGCTGTAGAATCAGGGAATCCGTCAGCTGAGTCATATTGTACTCTTAAATCAGCACGTACATTATTTAAGTGCTCAAGAGCTCCAGATTCGTTTCCAGTTTTGAATTTAGCTTCAGCTAAAATCAATTGGTTTTCAACATAACTTGCTAATTTCATAGAGCTAGTCTGAGAAAATCTTCCACCTTCGTTAGTGTTAAGGATTGTTCTACTACCATCTGTTAAGAAATAGCTGTCAAACACTAAACTACTACCAGGAGTTTCTAGAGCTCTTGCAGTAGTACCGTTAAGCAATTTTACAGAGTGTGCATCAGTAGCAACAAGATAATCCTGTCTTTCATCAATAGCGAACTGGTAGAACAAGTTTCTATTGTCTAATGAAGTTCCATGTAGAGAAACTAAGTCATTAGCGGTAGAGCTTACACCATTGTTAGCGTAATTGATAGCTGCTGCATAGTCACCATTTATTAAGCTATAACGAGCTGCTAGTGTATTACCAGCTTCTGCCCAAGTACCACCAGCAAGACGATTACCACCGTAACCAGCAGCTACAGAAGAAGTTCCTACTTTGCCTATACCCGAAGCTATAATACCAATAGCTGAAGACATAACTGAAGCTTGACTATCATAAACAGGGCTTATGATTTCAGAGTCAACAGCTTCCGTAAAAGGAATATCTCCATACAAAGCTGCCATATCAGCAAACAATGTACCTTGGATTATTTCAGCAACACCTACTATAGTTACACCAGCAGATTCATCTGCTAGGATAATACGAGTAGTTTTGATCCCTTGTGTATAGGTATCATTCCACATGTCATCATAGTTACCTCTGTTAGGAGAATAAGTATTCAGTGTTAAATACTGTCTGTCCCCACCACTCATTTGATTAGAGAAAACTGCAGCATAACGCGCATTGTTACTTCCCATGTGCTGAATAAATGTCAGCTGAGATTGTCCAATCAAGAGGTCAGATGCCGCAACAATAAATGCATTTGGATCATCATTTAGACCTTCCGTATAGCTTTCACAATTAACTAGTAAAAGTGAAGCAAAAAGTACGTAATATATTTTTTTAAATTTCATGATTCTTATGTTTTAGAATTGTAATCTTAGAGTAGTTAAAAAGGAGCTAGTACCAGGATTACTGAAGTACTCAAGACCTCTACCTCTAGATGCACCAGTTAGGTTGTTTTCAGGGTCAAATCCATCGATTGCAGACCATAAGAAAAGGTTTCTACCTGATACAGACAATGAAAGATTGGTAAGCCCTAGATCTTTCACAAAAGCTTCTGTGAAATTATAAGATAAACTTACTTCTCTCATTTTAATCCATGATCCATCCATGATGAAAGGTTCACCTACATCACCGAATCCACCACCGTTAGTAGTCCACCATTCAGAGTCAACTGCTACTGGTCCACCACCAAAGTCTTCAATATAACCTCTAAAGGTTGCACCAGCAGGGATTTCAGTACCTGCAGAGTTAACTATCGTAGCTCCAGTATCGTTTACAGTTTTGATAGCAGTGTCTTGATGGATACCGAAGTAATTTAATACTCCGTACGTTCCATTCCAAACGTCGTTACCTTGAGAAGTTTCGATTACTGAAGTCAAAGAAAGGTTTTTGTAATAAATGTTTATTCCAAAACCTGCTCTAAAGTCAGCATTAGGATCTCCTACACCGATTTCTTTTTCAGCAGCTGCATTTGGGAATCCATTTGCGTTAAGCACATAGTTACCACTAGCATCTGTTTCATATACACCAGATCTAAGAACTGCGAAAGGAAAACCTTCGGCAATACCTGAAGATGTACTTGTAAATCCATTTAAGATCGAGTAAGCACTTCCTTTAAGGTCAACAACTAAGTTTCTGTTTTGCGTATAGTTCGCATTTACAGAAATACCAAAGTCATTGGTTCTTAAGATTCTTGCAGTTACATCAAATTCTAAACCTTTGTTTGTGATAACTGCAGCATTTTGAAGTGTTGTAGTAAATCCACTAGACCCAGGAATAGGAAGCGCAATGATTCCATCTTTGGTTTCGTTTTGGTAATAAGTTGCATTTAAAGTAATTGCATTGTCAAACAATCTAAGGTCAAAACCAAATTCTGTTTCAGATTTTCTTTCCTCTTTAAGGTTTGGATTACCTCTAGAATCAGACTGTGTAAATGGATTACCATAAAGATAACCACCTAAACCATCACCCCAAGAGGAGAATATTCCACCAGGGCCATATACAGTAGAAGTAGCGTATGGATTTGCTCCAATTCCAACTTCACCATAAGATACTCTTACTTTAGCAAAATCAACAGCATCACTGTTAATTAAGTCAGTTAATTTATATCCTAGGGATCCTGAAGGATAGAAAATCACTCCAGCACCTGGTAAAGTAGAAAGAGTCTCTGCTCTTCCTGAGACTTGAAGAAGAATGTTGTCATAGATAGTAAAATCTAAAACTGCATAACCACCATTTTGTCTTGTTAAAGCATTATAAGAATCTGGATTTGAGTTCTCACTTGTTGTATTTCCAGTATTCAAGTATTCTTGATCAGGATTTGTGAAATTAGTTTCACCCGCACTCAATCTTCTGTAGCTTTCTTCTGTTGCCTGATATCCTACAGTATAATCCAAAGAAATTTGGTCAGTTATACTGGTATTTCCAAGAGCAAATAAGTTAAAGTTATTGATTTTGTTTGTAATTCTATCTTCACCCCATAAACCATTACTACCATCACCAGCAGAACCTGCAGGCCAGTAATCTGTTCTGTTATCTTGGAAGAAGTCAATACTATAACGTGCTATAATTTTTATGTTATCAGCAATATCGTAGTTTAATTCAGGAGAAAAAACAATTCGATCTACTGTGTTAAGGTTCTTTTGCTCGTTAATTGTCCAAAGTGGGTTATTATACGTTGGAGCAGCATAACTAAACGAACCTGTTTCGTTGTTAAACGTTCTGTAAGATCCAGTAGCTCTTCTATAACTTCTGTGAGAGTTAGGAGTCACTGAAGTAACACCGTTACTGATTCTGTAGTTAGTTCCTTTGTAATCTCTAATATCGAAATCAGGAGATGTTCTTAAATATCCTAGATATAGACCATTTAAGTTAGATCCTGTTTGAACTCGATTTGATTCAGAAGTACTGTATGTAGAAGACAACTTCACTTTTAGCTTGTCTGTCAAGTCAGTGTCGTTGTTCAATTTCAATGTATTTCTAACATAATCAGAAGCACCCTTAAGGATACCGTCTTGATCTAAGTTAGAGATTGAAATAAATGTTGATGATCTATCACCCCTGAATGAAAAACTTGCGTTTGTCTCCCAAGTGTACCCATCACCAAATATCGCATCTCTGTTTTCTTGGTTGTAAGTAGTTTTACTGTTTTTGTCAACGATAGGTCCAATTTGTCTTCCGTCAGGAGTTTCAAAATAACCTCCAGTTAGGTCGTACGTATCATTTCCGCCGGGTCTTAAAGCAATTTCATCACCAAAAGAGAATCCAGTATTTTCTACGAAGTACCCTATTCCAGGCTCACCGTACCAAATTCCGTCATAACCTTGACCCCAAGTGTCTTGTTTGTCCCACTCTCTGTTAACTCTATCTACAGAAAGGGATGTTTTAACATTAAAACTCCAACCTTTAGATTCTTTAGAGCCTCTTTTAGTGTTGATAACCAATACACCATTCGCCGCACCAGTTCCGTAGAGTGCTGCTGCTGCTGCACCTTTAATTACAGATACTGATTCGATGTCTTCAGGGTTGATGTCATTTAAACGAGACTGCTGAACTACACCTGCTGTATTCCCTCCAATGTTGGCATTAGAAATAGGAGCACCGTCAAGGACAATTAATGGCGAGTTATCTCCGTTAATTGTATTTTGTCCACGAATCTGGATGTATGCACCAGAACCTGGATCACCAGAGTTTCTTGTGATTTGTACACCAGATGCTTTACCTGAAAGTCCTTGAAGAACTCCAGTTTCACCAGAACGTTGAAGTTGATCTACTTCAACAACTGAGGTACCTGAAAGATCATCGTCTTTCTTCTTTTCGATACCTAAAGCTGTAAGTACAACTTCGTCTAGTTCATTTGATGCAACTAAACTTATCGAGATTTGGTCTTGATTAGTAACTTCTTGATTTAAAGTTTGGTAACCAACGAAGCTAAAACTAAGAACATCTCCTTGGTTTGCTTGAATAGAAAAATTACCATCAAAATCTGAGGTAGTTCCTACATTAGTTCCAACAACCAATACTGTAGCGCCGGGAAGCGGAACTCCTTCATCATCGGTGATATTTCCCGAGATTGTGCCTTGAGCAAATGTGATTTGAACACACAGCAATAAGGACATTAAATTTAAAAAGTGTTTCATGTTAAATATATTTATTTTGCAAATATACTTTTTTCTTATCTAAATGTTAAAATATAGTTAATAAATTTATATAAAGCCAAAGAATTCATTGGTTTCGAGATGTTTAAATAAATATATTTATTGTTAAACGACTTTAATTTTTGTTCAGAAATGGGGTGAAAAGTGATGATATCTGAACCAGAAGAAGAATAGTCGCTAATTAATTGGGAAAGTATTGAAAACGTGAAGAACATCTTGATAGTCCTTGAATTTAAGTTTCTCTTCAGCTATAAACTTTTTTAAAAGTGCTTGTTTCTCTGGAAATAGTTTGATTATTGATTTTTTATTGATATTAACTAATTCAAGCATTTGTTTACTTTTAGAATAATGATAAAGAAATTGTTGGTTTTCAAATCTTGCTGGTAGTGAACCCCCCAGCCCCGAAGGTGCTGGCTTTTCATCAACAAATTTCTTCTTGTTATTTAAGTAAAGAGCATGATCGTCATTAGAGAACAATTCAAGCATGTAAGTAGTTTCCTTTTTATTATTTTTTGAGATTTCAATCAGTTGATAAAATTGATCACCGATGAGTGCAGCTACGTTTGGACTTTTCATTAAGATATTTGATGCTGTTTTTTGATTTGCATTTTTGGCAATTTCAATTTCATCTTTAAATGCATTATACCTCAAAAAAGTTTTTTCTTCAACTTTCTCTCCATTTAGAATAACGGTAGAATTCTGAAATTCAGAATTCAAATACATACTACCCTTAATGTTTTCAAGTGATGCTTCTTCTGTCTCAATTGAAGTTTTCAAGCTATTAAAATCATCTAAAGCTCTAGTGGAGGCGAATCGATCTGCCCCTGTAGCATCTACATAGCTTTGGCTACTTAAATGTACCGAGATCAGTAATAAAGGAAGTATTATAATATATTTCATAAGGGTAAATGTACATAAATTAAGACTACATCCGTTGTCTTACAAGTTCGTAAAATGCAACACCACATGCGACAGAAACATTTAGTGAGTCTATTGATTCTGACATCGGAAGTTTCGCTTGGTCTGTTAAGATTTTTAAAAGTCCTCTTGAGATACCTATATCTTCAGCACCGAATACAATAGCAATAGGGCCTTTTAGGTCTTGTTCAAACAATGTTTTGTTTCCCTTTTCTGTAAGGCCTAGGGACCGAATTTCATGAGAATTCAAATAATAAATTACATCTTTAAGATGTTGCACTTTTGATATGGGGACATTGAAGGCTCCTCCGGCCGAAGTCTTCACAACATCACCATTTAGGGGTGCGCTTCCGCTACTAGGGATAAAAATTGCATCCACATTAGTTGCTGCAGCAGATCTAATTATGGCTCCAAAATTTCTTGCGTCCGTAATCCCATCCAGTAAAACAAAGACAGGATTTTTTTTAGAGGCTAATATTTTTTCAACCAAAGGTTCCATTTCATGGGTCTGAATAGCAGCAATTCTAGCTACAGCGCCTTGATGATTTTTGTCTGAAAAACGATCTAAACGTTCAACCGGTACAAAGCTGAAAGCAATATTTTTTGCTCTGAGTGAATGCATTAATTGTTCAGCAAGTGGACTTTTAGTTCCTTTTAATAACCATACCTTATCAATCGGTTTTTCCGATTGTATGGCCTCTAAAATTGCTCTTAATCCAAATATGGTAACTTTTTCCATTTCGCAAAAGTACTTTAATTTGTGGATGACTTGACTAGTGATTCATTAAATATTTAATTTGACAGTAGCATAATTTTTGATCTCAATCAATTTGTATTTAAAGAGTGTTGATACGTTTCTTTTTATCCACTGATTATTTCTGATTAATTTGCTACCAAAAGAAATACGTTTTCTTCATGGTTAAGTTAATTTAGATTAGTTGAGGGTGAAAGTCTTAAAATCTTGTTAAAACAAAACTTTAAGCAAGCGT
>JBDNAJ010000104.1:0-4740 GCA_039768455.1 Candidatus Arcticimaribacter sp. | reverse complement strand
TGTACTGCTTGAGGTAATGATGAAAGATTTTTCGATTGTGAAGCTGGATAGCTAATAGGCTTTTCATAAAAATATACTTTGCTTAAAAGTACATAAAATCAGAAAAGGACAAAGCATTACTCCCTTTAGTATATGGTCATTATTGATGCGGCTAATTTGACTTTAAATAAGGGCTTTCATTAAAATGTGTTCCGTTGTTGAATAGTTAAGGAGATGATTAGGGCTACTATTCTAATCTTATTTTAGAGAGAATAGTAGCGCTTTTAAAGGACTATTTTAACAAGGTGTTCTTTGACAAAGGCATTTTGTGAAACCCTATTTTTTCCCTAACCTTGTGTTGATGAAAAACCTTTCCCCACAAACTATAGATGGTGCAGAGATTTCTTGGTTTGCTCCCTTATGCGATGGGGACGATGATTTTTTAGGCCACCGCAATTCCAATTATAAAAGTAGCTGGGAAAATACTTCTGCAATTGTCAAAACAGCCGATGCCTTAGGCTTTCGCAATGTCTTATGTCCCTCATCTTATCAAGTGGGACAAGACACTTTGTCTTTTGTAGCGGGGATGGCGCCATTAACAGAGCAGATTAATCTTTTAGCAGCCATTCGATGTGGAGAAGTACACCCGCCCATGTTAGCGAGAAGTATTGCCACTTTAGATCATATGTTAAAAGGGCGATTAACGATCAATATCATTTCTTCTGATTTACCGGGAACACAATTGCCTTCACCAGAACGCTATGCGCGCTCAAGAGAAGTGATTGAAATTCTTAAACAGGCTTGGACCCTAGATCGCATTGACTTTAAGGGGAAATACTACCAGCTAGATTTACCCACCGGCCCGGTAAAACCTTATCAGCAAAATGGGGGACCATTGCTTTATTTTGGGGGCTATTCGCCAGATGGGGTGGATCTGTGTGCAGAACACTGTGATGTGTATTTAATGTGGCCAGAAACCGAAGAAAAACTGCAAGGCCTCATGGACAACATGACGCAAAAAGCCGCAGGCTACAACCGCACAGTACAGTTTGGTTTAAGGGTGCATGTCATCGTTCGAGAAACCGAAGAAGAAGCCCGGGCTTATGCCGACAGCTTACTCTCAAAATTAGATCTTGATCTGGGGACAGACATTCGAAATCGGGCGCAAGACGCCGCTTCTTTAGGAGTAGCAAGACAGTCTCAATTGCGCGAGGAAGCCGACGAAAAATATTATGTGGAACCCAACTTATGGACAGGGATTGGTCTAGCACGTTCAGGTTGTGGTGCTGCCATTGTAGGAAATCCTGACCAAGTGGTCGCTAAACTGGAACGCTATATGGAAATGGGGATACGCTCGTTTATCCTTTCGGGTTATCCTCACCAGCAGGAATGTGAGTTGTTTGCTAAACATGTCTTGCCTAGAATTAAAACGGTCTCTCTCCCAGAAGTCTTTGGGCGAATGCCCAAAACAACGCCTAACAGCCCTTTGGCCAACGGGCCTAGAACATAAAATATGATTGACTTTATTATTGTCTTGTCTTATTTTGCCATCGTTTTATTTGTTGCGCTGCGCGGAAAAATAAGCGCAGATAGTTCTGCCGATGAATACTTTTTAAGCTCTAGAAATTTGCCCTGGTATTCGATAGCGCTTTCCACCATTGCGACGAATATTCAAGGCTATCAATTTTTAGGGATGATGGGGTCTGCTTATCTCTATGGCTTAGCACAAGCGAATCTCGAAATCAATGCTGTTCAAGGAATTCTAATAGGTGCCTTTGTTTTTGTTCCGCTTTTTCTGAAGGAAAAAATCACCACCATTACCCAGTTTATTGCTCAAAAACTGGGACAGCGCATTGCCCTGTTTTACTCTTTAGCAAATATTGCCTTGTTTGCAACGGTCACCCTGGGAGCAGCTCTTTTTTGGGGCGCTTATGCGGCCGATATGGTCTTTGGGGAACAACTCTCTTTTTTACATGAAAATAGAATCATTCGCATCGCGATCTTGATTGTTATCCTTGGGGTTTTCTCTGCGGTTTACACCTATTTTGGGGGACTAAGTGCCGTGGTTAAAACCGATATTATTCAGTTTAGTGTTTTACTTATCGGCGGAATTGTAGTGTGCCTTACTGCGGTTTACCATCTGGGCGGTTGGGAACAATTGTATATTAAAACCCCCGAAAAAATGCAGCTGCATTTACCCGCTGATCACCCTAGCTTACCCTGGACGCACTTATTTGGGCTTTTCTTCTTAAACATCAATTATTGGTGTGCAAATCAAACCGTGATGCAACGTGCCCTTGCGGCAAAAAGTGTTACCCATGCCCAGACTGGTTTAATGGTGGGTGGATTGATCAAATACTTTATGGCAGTGATTATCATTGTCCCGGGTATCGCGCTCTATGGTATTCTAGGCGATAGTCTAGGGGAGCCAGATTTAGCCTTTCCTTATTTGGTAAAAACCTATTTACCAGTGGGCGTAAAAGGGATCATTTTATGTGGTTTGTTTGCCTCCTTAATGAGTACGGTGGATTCTACATTTAATTCTTTAGCCACGCTGTGGTCAACCGATATTTATGCGACTTACCTCAATAAAACCGCCACCGACCAACAAAAAATTAGCGCAGGACGCAAAGCGATTTTGTTCAGTTTAGGAACTGCTTTGATGATGGGCTTGATATTGTTATACCTCAAATTCGACAATCCAGATTCTGCCTTTACCCATACCCTTAATAATTTACGTTACTATATTAATTGCGGGATAGTGGTGTTGATTTGCAGCGCTGTATTGCTGGCAAAACCGAATAAAAAAGTTGTCCTTTTGGCCTTTGTGGCCACCCTTCCCATCAACATTGGACTGCAGTTGATCTTCCCAGAGATGAATTACTTTGTGCGAGCATTCTGGGTGATCTTTAGCGGTCTTTCACTGGGGATTATTGCCAGTAAAGGGCAACTGAATCATTTGCTCAATTTGTTTCAACCAGCAAGTACAACAAGTCGAAATTGGGGTTGGGCACTAGCGTTAAGTTTAGTTTTCCTTCATTTTCTTTTTCATTAAAGCTGCTCCATAATGCTTATCTTGGGGCATATTTTAGTTTATGCCACTTTGCATTATCGTTCCCTGTTATAACGAGGCCAATCGGTTTCCACAAGAACAGTTTAAACAATTTCTTTCTAAGCACCCTGCTGTGCAGTTGGTCTTAGTAGACGACGGATCATCAGACAACACCTTAACGTTACTAACAGCGCTTTCAGTAAACTTTTCACAACAAGTGGAAATACTGGCACTGTCAGAAAATAAAGGAAAGGCTGGAGCCGTACAAGCAGGGATGCAACTGGCTTTGAAAAAGACGCAATGCGATCGCTTTGCCTACCTCGATGCAGACCTCTCCACTTCTTTAGAAGAATGCACGCTTTTAGGAGAAAAAATCGATGCAACGACCCGCTTTGTTTTTGGATCCCGTATTCTTAAAACAGACAACCGTATTGAACGCAAATGGTACCGCTTCTTAATCGGGAGAGTAATCGCTACTGTGATTTCAAAAATGCTGGGGATAAGTGTTTATGACACTCAGTGTGGCTGTAAAATCCTCGATCGTAAACTAGTTCCTATTGCCTTTGACGCCCCTTTTAGTTCTCGCTGGTTATTTGATGTTGAAATTTTCTTTCGCCTGATCAATGCCCTTGGGAAAAAAGAATTGATTGCCCAGTCTAAAGAAGTACCCTTAAATCAATGGTTAGACACAGAAGATTCTAGGGTCAAATTCTCTTATATGTTCCAATTGTGGTTAGATTTAGCCATTATTTATCGCCGTTACAAACAATGAAAAAACTTTTTCCTCCCATCAATGCTGCCTCTGTGACAGGTTATCTTTTAGTGCTGTTGTTTTTAATTCGCGGCTTTTTTAACGGTGCGCTGCCGTTGATGGATAAAACTGAAGCGCGTTATGCAGAAATCGCGCGTTTAATGGCCGAGACGGGAGAATGGGTCGTGCTACAAATTGATTATGGGGTCCCTTTTTGGGCGAAGCCTCCATTATCGACCTGGTTTTCTGCCGCGAGTATTTCCATTTTTGGTGAAGCCGAATTCTTTGTGCGGCTCCCATATCTTTTGGCCTGTTTAGCCATGGTCCTTTTAGTAGGAAAATACCGTCCTTCGAACAAAATGTCTTTCTATTTACCGGGGCTGATCTTAATGAGTTTACCCGAATTTTACTTGCATGCTGGGGTGGTCTCGACCGATACTTTTTTAAGCCTTTCAATCGCCTTAGTGATGCTTTCTTTTTGGGAAGGAATACAAGACAATGCAAAGACTCACTGGCGCTATTTACTCTTTGTGGGAATGGGCTTAGGTCTTTTAACGAAAGGGCCGATTGTAGGGATTTTAACCGTTCCACCTATCCTGTTGTGGTGCGCATTGAGTGATTTTAAATGGAAGACTTTATTGCGATTTCCCATAGTTTTAGGAGCGCTTGTTTCGCTAGGGATAGCGGTACCCTGGTACATTTGGGCAGAGTTGCGTTCTCCAGGATTTATCGACTATTTTATCGTGGGAGAACATTTTAAACGCTATCTCGACTCGAGTTGGAGTGGCGATAAATACGGTTTCCCTAAGCAGCAACCCATGGGGATGGTTTGGCTGTTTTTGATTGGGGCAGTGCTTCCATGGATCGGTAGTTTTATCAAAAAAATGAAAGCACAGGGCCGTGGTTTATTTAAAGATCAATGGAGTCTTTATCTGCTGCTTTGGTTACTCTGGACACC
>JBDNAJ010000103.1:0-11088 GCA_039768455.1 Candidatus Arcticimaribacter sp. | reverse complement strand
TTTTATCAAAAGTCATTACTGGTGCGTTAGAAACTGCCTTAGCAGAAGAAGCTTCTACTGCAGTAGCAGGGGCTTCTTTTTTCTCAGTGTTTCCTCCACATGCCGTAAATGTAAGTGCAATTGCAGAGAGCGATAAAATGAAATATTTTTTCATGGTATTAATTATATTTTTTTCCAAGCCAAATATAGCAAAAATTATTCCAATAAGCCTCGCCCTTGTTTCTTGAGACGATCGTCTTTTATATACTCTTTTACTAAACTATCTAAAACCCCATTAATGAATTGATTGCTCTTTGGGGTAGAGTATTCTTTCGCTAATTCTAAGTATTCGTTTAGGGTTACTTTTGGCGGGATATCTGGAAAATAAATCAACTCTGCGATCGCTATTTTGATTAACAGTCCGTCTAGTGTTGCGATGCGATCTTTATCCCAATTAGGGGTTTTCCCTTCAAATTCACTTTGTAAGGCCTCTTCATTTGCAATGACTTTTTCGTAGAGCGATTTCCCAAAATTAATATCCTCTACCCTTTCGGCTAAATCTGGAAAAGCGAGGGAAGACATATCTTCTTCGCGTAATTTTCGCAATTGTTTTAAAATAAAAGTATTTACCACAGGCAAGTCGTCTACCCACTGTATGTTTAAATCTTCTATATAGCGATATAGAGGTTCATCTGGGGCGATAATTTCTTTAAAAAGTTTTACTATAAATTTTTGTTGCTCTTTAAAGCTGGGCGCATCTGTTTCTATGTACGCTTGATAATACTCACTTTTAACAATGGTTTCAAATAGTTGACGTACATAATCAAATTCTAAATCCCAAGTATTGAGTTTGTGCTGCTCTATTTTTTTAGCTAAAAAAGGGTGTTTTGCGATAAGGGCTAAAGGAGCTAAGCTGACAATTTTTGCGTAATTCTCATTGAGAGGGGCATCGCCTCTACGCTGCTTATTTTGAATTTTATCTTGTTCTGAAGCATATTCCCATAAAGCTTTAAAGAGATAGAGCAGTGTAGTGTGCAGTAATAGCATATCCTGACAACTCTTAGCTATAGCATTTGTTCCTTCTTTTAAAGAGAGGAGGTTCCCGTTGTATTGAGCATAAACGGCTTGCATTACTTTTACGCGAATTTGGCGTCGTGTTAACATCTTCAAAGAACTTTAAGGCACAAAAATAATGGTTTATACGGGAAAAAACAGTTTTATTTTTTTCTTTTCTAAAGAGTTTTCCCTTATTCAAATGTTTACCTTTGGGTCGCAATTATGAAGGAACTACAATACCTTAACAAATACCTATTTACCTATCGATATAAATTACTTATCGGGGTTTTTATTACCATTATTGCAAGAATTTTTTCTTTGTTTACCCCAAGATTAGTGGGTAATTCAATGACAGCAATCGAGCAGTATTTAAATCAATCGAATCAAGATAGCAGTCAATTAGAACGTATTCTACTCTTTAATATAGCCCTGATTATTTCTGCTTCGCTGGTGTCTGGTTTTTTTACTTTTTTAATGCGTCAAACGATTATTAATGTTTCCCGTTTTATCGAATACGATCTTAAAAACGAAGTCTACCAACACTACCAAGTTCTCTGTAGCACCTTCTACAAAAAGAATAGAACAGGAGATTTAATGAGTCGCATTAGCGAAGATGTGAGTAAGGTGAGAATGTATTTTGGCCCCGCCTTAATGTACAGCATTAACACCATTGCGCTTTTTGTGATTGTGATAAGTTATATGGTGAGTATCGCTCCTACCCTAACCCTTTATACACTTTTACCGCTACCAGTTTTATCAATTACCATTTATAAATTAAGCAGAGCAATCAATATTCGCAGTACTGCGGTTCAAGAAACACTCGCAAAATTATCCACTTTTACCCAAGAAGCATTTAGCGGAATCGGGGTGATAAAATCTTATAATCTTCAACCTTCGATTGAAGATAATTTTGCAACACTTGCTTTAGAAAGTAAGAATCAAAATGTCGCTTTGGCTAAAATTCAAGCGTGGTTTTTCCCATTGATGATCTTATTAATTGGATTTAGCAACCTACTGGTCATTTATGTAGGCGGGAAACAGTATATCGCTGGAGAAATTGAAATCGGGGTTTTGGCTGAGTTTATCATCTATGTCACCATGCTAACCTGGCCGGTAGCTACAGTAGGATGGGTCACCTCTCTTGTGCAACAAGCAGAGGCTTCGCAAAAACGCATCAATGCTTTTTTACAGCAAAAACCCAGTATTGAAAATGGATTTTCCACTAAAAAAATCAAACAAGCCCAACTGAGCTTTGAAAATGTTTCTTTTACTTATCCAGATACTGGAATTAAGGCACTAAAAGAAATTTCTTTTGAAATGAAAGAAGGGGAAACATTAGGCATTGTAGGAAAAACAGGAGCGGGAAAATCTACCCTACTAGAATTGATCGCTAGATTATATGATCCCACCGAAGGGAAAGTTATCATTGACCATCAAAACGCTAACACCTACTCCTTAAACAACCTAAGGGAAGTCATAGGCTATGTCCCCCAAAATCCATTTTTATTTTCAGAAAGTATTGAAGAAAATATTCGTTTTGGCAAAAATGATGCTTCCTATGAAGAAATTGTTGAAGCAGCAAAAAATGCCGCAGTACACAATAACATAATAGACTTTAAGCATCAATATAAAACCCTATTAGGAGAAAGAGGTGTCACCTTATCTGGAGGACAAATCCAAAGGATCTCAATCGCTAGAGCCTTGATCAAAGACCCCATGATTCTTTTGTTTGATGACTGCCTATCTGCCGTAGACGCTGATACAGAAGAGAAAATCCTTGCGCATCTCAATCGCATTAGTCAAGACAAAACGACTTGTATTGTAAGTCATCGCGTATCTTCTGTTAAGAACGCCGATAAAATAATTGTTCTTGAAGATGGTAAAATCATACAGCAAGGAACCCACAATGAATTACTCAAAATTGATGGGCATTATCGCGAGCTAGCAGAAAAACAAAGCGCAGAAATCACTTAAGAATTTGTTTTGTTTAATTTTTTTTAGCAATTTTACATAGAATTGACTATTATAGGTGAACAAAATCACTATTACTAGAACCTAATTGAACTAAAATGGATTCACCTCAAGAGGAAATAAACTCAAAAGTACTTCGGGCTGGAAGACGAACTTACTTTTTTGATGTAAGGGAAACAAAAGCAAGCGACTACTATCTTACCATCACAGAGAGTAAGAAGTTTACGAATGACGACGGAAGTTATTATTACAAAAAACACAAAATCTATCTCTACAAAGAAGACTTTAGCGAGTTTAAAGAAATCTTAGGAGAAATGATGGATTACATCATCAAAGAACGTGGCGACGAAGTCATTAGTGAAAGACACCAAAAAAATTATTCTGCAGAGGATAAAAACGGCTACGCCACTTCTGATGTCCCTGAAAAATACACCGATCTAGACTTCGAAGATATTTAGATCGACTAAAATAAAAGTTCAACCGTTTCTCGATGAAACGGTTTTTTTTTACATTGAATTTCGAAATACAGATTCATGAAAAAAATAGTCCAACTTTTATTTTTTGTTTTAGGTATCCTAACAGCGAATGCCCAAACAAATCTCTCCTACTATCTACCCGGTAATCAAAATTACAATCCCAACATTCCTACCCCAACAGAGGTCTTAGGACATGAAGTAGGGAAATGGCATGTAAGCCATGATAAACTCTCTGAATATATGCGAACACTCGCAGCTGCTTCAGATAGAATACAAATTGAAAATAGAGGGAAAACCTATGAAGATCGTCCACTGTTTTTGCTCACCATAACAAGTGAGAAAAATCATAAAAAACTCGATCAAATTAAAGTAGACCACATCGCTTTAACAGAACCTGGAGGAAAGAATTTAGATACCTCAACCATGCCAGCAGTTGTCTATCAAGGCTTCTCTATCCACGGGAATGAACCCAGTGGAGCAAATGCAGGCCTACTTGTTGCTTATCATCTTGCGGCCTCACAAAGCGATGAAGTTGCTCAGCTTTTAGAAAACACAGTTATCTTATTTGACCCCAGCTTTAACCCAGATGGTTTGCAGCGCTTTTCACAATGGGCAAATACCCATAAAGCACAAAATATCACCCCAGATAGCAATGATAGAGAGTATAATGAAGCATGGCCTAGAGGGAGGACAAACCACTACTGGTTTGACATGAATAGAGATTGGCTACCGGTTCAATTAAACGAATCAAAAGCCCGTATCGCAAGTTTTATCGACTGGCTACCTAATGTCTTAACCGACCATCACGAAATGGGAACAAACGAAACCTTTTTCTTTCAACCTGGGATTCAATCAAGGGTCAATCCTTTGACGCCCAAGAAAAACCAAGAGTTGACCATGGCCATCGGGAAATTTCATGAAAAAGCCCTGAACAAAATCGGTTCATTGTATTATACAGAAGAGGACTTTGACGATTTCTATTACGGAAAAGGCTCGACCTATCCAGACGTTAATGGTTCTATTGGGATTTTATTTGAACAAGCCAGTTCAAGAGGCCACGCACAAGAATCCGCTAATGGTTTACTTACTTTTCCATTTACCATTCGCAATCAATTTACGGCTGCCCTTTCTACCCTAGAAGCGGCCAATGAATTGAGAAAAGACCTTTTAGACTATCAACGGGATTTCTATAATAATGCCCGCGCAGAAGGACTCAAAAACAGAGAAAAAGCAATTGTGTTTGGAAACCAAAAAGACGCCTCTAGCAGTTACCGCTTAGCCGAGGTATTAATGAGACACGACATTAAAGTTCATCGTTTAAATAAAAACCTGCAAAAAGACGGAAAGCAATTTCCTCAAGAAAACAGTTTTATTGTTCCACTAACGCAAAAGAAACAACGCCTTGTACAAGCCATATTTAGCACACAAACAGCCTTTAAAGACAGTTTATTTTATGATGTATCTGCTTGGACACTTTCTCATGCATTTGATGTCAATATGACCAAAGTTAGAGACCTCAACACAGCGGGAGAAGAATTGACCCAGATTGAACGTCCAAAAGTAAAAAACGTCGAACAAGCTACCTATGCTTATCTTTTTGAAGGACACGGATACCTTACTCCAAAAGCTATTTATCAGTTGTTAGATGCAGGCGTTCGCGTTAAGGTGGGAATGCAAGCCTTCTCTTTAGAAGGGCGCTCTTATGATTATGGGAGTATCATGGTCCCAGTTGCTAATCAAGCTGTCTCAGAAAAAGAATTGTATACGCTTATGCAAGAAGTAGCTTCAGCAGCAGAAATCAATATCCATAGCGTTAGCACAGGTTTAACCCGTGGAATCGATTTGGGTTCAAGAAACTTTGAAACCATTAAAAAGCCAAAGGTCGCATTATTGGTTGGTGATGGCGTGCGAAGTTATGATGCTGGTGAAATCTGGTATTTGATGGACACACAATACCATATGCCCGTCACTAAACTTGACGTTAAATCAATCAAATACCGGGATATTAGCAAATACACCCATATCGTGTTACCCAGTTATAACGGTGGCTTATTGAATGATGCCAAAGAAAAATTATCCGACTGGATCAAAAATGGCGGACACTTAATCGCATACCGCGATGCGGTGAAATGGGCAAACAAACAAGAGTTAATTGAAGAAGAATTTAGAGAAAAAGAACTCATCGCAGAAGATGTTTCTTTTGTCAATCAAGGAAAGTTCAAGGGAGCTCAAGCCATAGGTGGGGCAATATTCAACAGCCGTATTGATCGCTCTCACCCGATTAACTTTGGCATCGAAGATGACTACCTAGCCCTGTTTAGAAATTCAAAAATCTTTATGGAGCCAGAAGAAAACAGCTATGACAATCCCATTCAGTACACCCAGGATCCACTTTTAAGTGGTTATATTTCAGAGGAACAACTAGCATTACTCAAAGGTGCTGTTCCTTTTAAGATTAAATCAAAAGGGAGAGGTTCTATTCTATTAATGACAGACAACACCAACTTTAGAGCTTTCTGGTTAGGCACACAACAATTGTATGCCAACATGCTCTTTTATGCAGATTTGATGTAGTTAACGAACGATCTGTCCATTTTCCACAGCCGCCTGTGGAGAGAGAAGAAAAACATCATTGCCTTGTGTTGCTCCCAGCACAAGGCATTGACTGTTAAAATCGGCAATTTTCTTTACTGGAAAATTCACCACAGCCACCACTTGGCGACCTAACATTTCTGTAATTGAATAACGCGTTGTTATTTGTGCAGACGATTTTAAGACCCCAAGGGGGCCAAAATCAATCGTAAGCTGGTAGGCTGGTTTTCTTGCCTTTGGAAAGGTATCCACTTGCACTACTGTCCCTACGCGAAAATCTACTTGCTCAAAATTATCAAACTCAATCAATTACTTATTTTTTAAAGAATATATCATCTAAAATCCATGCAGGACCGATGAGTAAAAATTTTAAATCATCAAAAAAAGAAGGTTTTGCCCCTTCTAATTTATGGCCATAAAACTGCCCTAGCCACGCAGCCACAAAAATACCTAAGGCCGCTTGCCATAGAGGCATTACAGTAGCAATTTGAGCATTCCCAAAAATGCACAAACTCAAAAAGGCTAAAATCAAAACACCCATTTTAATAGAGAGTCTCAAATAGAAAAACATAATAGGAATCAAGGTTACCACCGCCCAGTTAGCGATTGCATCAGATTGAATACCTGTAATGTCGATTAATAAATCATTAGGGATAGACATAAATAAGCCTACCACAGAAAATACAATTAGCGGAACACAAACAAAGTGGATCGCTTTATTGGTTTTGTTTTGATGGCTTTCTGCATAAGCATCTAGCCAATCTTGCATAGTTTTCATAAGTCAAATGTATATTTACTTTCAAATTACATAATTTTAAGGAATAAAAAAAAACTATGGCACTCGTTGAATCAAATATGCTTCCGTTGGGGACAATTGCTCCAGACTTTTCTTTACATAATGTGGTCGATAATTCCAGCAATTCACTCCAGCAATTAAAGGGAGAAAATGGCAGCATCGTAGTCTTTAGTTGTAATCATTGCCCCTATGTCATTCATTTATTAGATGCTTTTGTGGCATTCGCCAAAGAAAATAAAGGCAAGGGGATTGAAACAATCGTCATTTCAAGTAATGATGTAGAAAATTACCCAGCAGACCACCCAGATTTAATGCGAGAACTCGCCCTAAAGAAGAGCTTTTCTTTTCCCTATTTATACGACGAAAGTCAAGCAGTGGCAAAAGCCTATGATGCAGCTTGTACCCCAGACTTTTATTTACTCAATGCAAAAAACGAATTGGTCTACCGCGGTAGATTTGACGCGTCTAGACCTGGAAATAACACTCCCATTACAGGAGAAGATCTTCAAAATGCCGTAGATAACTTGCTAAAAAAAGACCCCATACTAGAAAAACAATATCCTAGCATGGGGTGTAATATAAAATGGAAAGCAGGAAATGAACCTGCCGGCTTTTTTATTTAAAGTCGACCAATTCTACTTCAAATTTTAAAGTCGCATCAGGAGGAATAACACCACCTGCTCCAGCTGCACCATAAGCAAGGTCAGAAGGAATGATTAAGGTCGCTTTTGCTCCTTTATTTAAAAGGGCAATTCCTTCATCCCAACCAGGGATTACTTGTCCCACTCCTAAACTAAATTCAATGGGTTGATTGCGTTTAAAGGATGAATCAAAAACAGTCCCGTCAAGTAACTCTCCTTTATAGTGTACTTTTACACTGTTCCCCTTTGCAGGTTGGTCTCCTTCTCCTGCCTTATCAATATGGTAAAATAAACCGCTTTCTGTTTGATCAAAACCTTTTGTAATACCCGCTAGTGCTTCTGCTTGAGCTGCTTTTGCAGCTTCAATCTTAGCGATTTTATCTGCTTCAAAAGCTGTAAAGGCGTCAGTAGCGTTAAAAGTTTTGGCAGCATCACCCACACGAATAATTTCTAATGCATCTACTTTATCTCCTTGTGCAATACTGTCGACAACATCTTGCCCTTCGATCACATGACCAAAAACAGTGTGCTTATCATCTAACCATGGTGTCGCTAGGTGAGTGATAAAAAATTGACTTCCGTTTGTTCCAGGACCAGCGTTAGCCATTGAAAGTACACCGGGTTTATCGTGACGCAGTTCTGGGTGAAATTCGTCGTCAAACTGATAGCCTGGACCGCCCATACCAGATCCTTGTGGACATCCACCTTGAATCATAAAGTCTGGGATTACACGGTGAAAATTAAGCCCGTTATAATAAGGCTCACCTGCAGGCTTTTCGTTGTTTTCTTTACTTCCTTCTGCTAGACCTACAAAGTTAGCCACAGTTCCTGGCGTCTTGTCATAGCTTAGTGATAATAGTATTTCTCCCTTTGGAGTGCTAAATTTAGCATATAGTCCGTCTTGCATAGTACGTGTTTTTTAGACGGCAAATATAGGGGAATAAGGTGGAATTAATTCGCTACCTCATTAGTGAATTTAATGCGATAAAGTCTAATCTCTTCTTCGTCATACTCTCCCTCGAACTCTTCAATAGCTTCTGCGATGGTATCATTTTCTGCCTCCATAAAATATTCGTGCAGTTCTTCTTGCTGATCTTCGTCTAAGATTTCATCGATCCAATAATTGATATTCAATTTTGTTCCTGCAAAAACAATAGTTTCCATTTCATGGATAAACTCAGTCATATTCATGCCTTTTGCAGAGGCGATATCTTCAAGAGGTAGTTTTCGATCGACACTTTGGATCATATACAACTTTAATCCAGAGTTTGCCCCAGTACTTTTGACCACTAAATCATCTGGGCGAGCGATATTATTATCCTCTACATATTTTTTGATTAGATCAATAAAAATGGGGCCGTATTTTCTAGCCTTTCCTTCTCCTACTCCATGGATATTAATCATTTCTTCGACAGTAATTGGATACTTCAACGTCATGTCATTGATAGAGTTTTCTTGAAAAACAGTGTAGGGCGGTACTTCGTTTTTATCCGCAACTTGCTTGCGCAACTTTACCAATAAATTTTTCAATCCCTCATCATTAATCGTGTCACGTACTCCTGTAAAAGCGGGTTTAGCTTTCTCTGTATAGGCGTGATCTTCTGTCATTAAAAAAGAAACGGGCTTTGATTGAAAAGCAACTCCTTGGGTTGTTCTTTTAATCACGCCATAGGTTTCAATGTCTTTCTTTAAATATCCAGCGACATTTGCCTGACGAATAAGCGCCATCCAATAAGGTTCATTTTTATGCTTTCCTTGACCAAAGATGGGCAACTGTGCAGTATTGTGACTATTGATAATAGCGTTTTGTTGTCCTATTAAAGTTTTTACAAGCTCGCGGGCTTTAAACTGCTCTCTTGTTTGCTCTATTGTTGTGAGTAATAATTGCAACTCTTCTTTTGCTTCAACTTTAGTTTTGGGATAACGCACATTGTCATCCATCTTATTAGGATCGCCTTTTTCACCATCAAAAGACTCTCCAAAATAATGCAGGATAAACTTCCTTCTAGAAATAGAGGTTTCTGCATACGCTACCATCTCGTTCAATAAAGCCATCCCAATTTCTTGCTCAGCAACGGGTTTACCTGACATAAACTTTTCAAGCTTTTCGATGTCTTTATAGGCATAAAAAGCAAGGCAATAGCCTTCGCCCCCGTCTCGACCTGCTCTTCCGGTCTCTTGATAATAACTTTCAATACTTTTAGGAATGTCGTGATGAATCACAAAACGAACATCTGGCTTGTCAATTCCCATCCCAAAAGCAATCGTAGCGACCACTACATCACATTCTTCTTTTAAGAAGGCATCTTGATTATTCGCTCTGGTTTTTGCGTCTAAACCAGCGTGATAAGGAATCGCATTAATATCGTTTACTTGAAGTATCTGGGCTAATTCTTCTACTTTCTTTCTTGATAAACAATAAATAATCCCTGACTTGCCCTTTCGCTCTTTGATAAATTTGATGATCTCTATCTCTACTTGACTCGTTTTTGAACGCACCTCATAATAAAGGTTAGGACGATTAAAGGAGGACTTAAAAATTTTAGCATCTGTAATTTGCAGGTTTTTCATGATATCTTCTTGCACCTTTGGGGTGGCCGTTGCCGTTAGGGCAATGACAGGAAGATCTTGATCAATCTGCTGTAACATATAACGTAGATTGCGATAGTCGGGTCTAAAGTCGTGACCCCATTCAGAAATACAATGGGCTTCGTCTACCGCTAAAAAAGAAATTTTTGACTGCTTTAAAAATTGAAGCGTTTCTTCTTTCGCCAACGATTCTGGTGCGACGAATAATAGTTTCGTTACTCCGCTACGTATATCTTTTTTGACTTGTTCTGTTGCGGTTTTTGTCAAAGAAGAATTTAAAACATGGGCAATTCCTTCTTTTTGAGAAATCCCCCGAATAGCATCAACTTGATTTTTCATCAAGGCGATTAATGGAGATACCACTATGGCAGTTCCTTCAGAAATAAGTGCAGGAAGTTGATAGCAAAGGGACTTACCTCCCCCTGTAGGCATAATTACAAAGGAGTTCTTATTCGCTAAGACGTTTTTTATAACTTCTTCCTGCAATCCTTTGAAAGTGGAAAAGCCAAATAATTTTTTTAATTCTTCTGTTAATTGCAATGAAGACATGAATGCTTTAAATCAAATACTTTAAATTTGTAGCTTAAATATAACACTTACAAAAGAATTTTCCCTCATAAACTCAATTGAATTGTTACAGAAACATAAAATTTTTGGACTAATAAAATCGAGACTCATGATTAATACAAAAGATATCATGAATCCTACCACCTCATTTACGGAAGACTCAGTTGTTATCAAAGCATTGTATATTTTTAAAGAAAAATCCATTGTACATGTTTTTGCAGAAACAGTGGGAAACCCCATAAACTTTGTCAATAGTTTAGACATAATTAAAGAAGGAATAAGCGAATGATCCAAGAAAACGAAATGTCCTTTCTAGAGCATCTAGAAGCACTGCGATGGCATTTAATCCGCGCCTCTCTAGCTGTTGTCATTATAGGTTTTGGCGCATTTCTCGCCAAAGATTTCATTTTTGACACCCTTA
>JBDNAJ010000102.1:0-9849 GCA_039768455.1 Candidatus Arcticimaribacter sp. | reverse complement strand
CTCCCTTTATCTACTTGATCGGTCGTTCTTAATAAAACAAGCTTTTCAAGACGGTATACGACCTCAAGTCGAAGAAAAACCATAGTATTGTAAAAAAGAAAAAGATTATTTTTGCGTGCTATGAAAAAAAAGGGGTTTACCATTCTCTTATTATTTTCCTTTTTCACCTATGCTCAGGACAGTTTTCGTCCGCCCTTAGTCGATGAAAAGGAGTTCGTTATTGATGGGCGATTAGATGAAGACATCTGGAAAACGGCGACCCAAGTTGCTTTTGACATAGAGTTTAATCCAGCGAATAATCAACCAGCTCAAAAAGAAACGACTGCTTATGTTGCTTATTCCAGTACGCATGTTTTTATAGGGGTCTATGCAAAGCATGACCCAAAAGCCATTCGTGCCTCCATTCGTCCTCGGGATGATCGAAATATTTGGAATGACGATGTGGTATTAGTGCGATTAGATCCTTACGCCGATGCGCGATTTAACATTGGTTTAGCGGTAAATGCACTGGGGAGTCAATTTGATGTAAAACAAATCAATGCCTTAAGCGACGAACAGCGCTATGACAGTTCTTTTAATGTGAATTTTGAATCCAAAGGGGTTATCGTTGAAGATGGATATCAAGTTGAAATGAAGATCCCTTTTGCAGAGATTCCCTTCCCAAATGGGACCGACCAAATGTGGCGCGTAAATTTCTACCGTCGCTATGTTGAAAATGGGAATGATATAGAAGTAAGTAGCCAAATTCGCGACCGTAACAACAGTTGTATCGTTTGTCAAACCACCGATCGCCTCTTTTTTAAAAACATCAAAATAGAGAAACGAAAAGAGTTATTACCTTATCTATCGAGTAATATACAAGGAGAAAGACAAGCCCCCACTGCCTCCATTGATTACAGAAAATTAAACGCAAAAATTGGCCTTGGCCTTAATCTCGATCTCAATAAAAACACCAGTTGGGAAGTCACGATAAACCCAGACTTTTCTCAAGTCGAGGCAGATGTCACGCAGATTGACGTCAACTCTTCTTTCTCACTGCAATACCCAGAACGTCGCCCGTTTTTTAATCGCGGAACCGACCTGGTTAATTTCGCCGATGGCGCTTTTTATTCTCGTTCGATTGTCAACCCTTCTGTGGCCTCTAAAATTCTTAGCCAAGGAAAAAAATCTCGCCTCTTTTTACTCAATGCTTTAGACCAAAACTCTCCCTATTTAGTGGGCGGAGAAGACCGTTCTTATTTAGGAGAAGGCGGGAAAAGTGTGGTCAATATATTGCGCTATCAGCATCTATTAAATCCCCAAGTGCGTTTTGGCGGCGTCATGATGAATCGCTTTTATGACGGGGGTGGTTATGGTCATTTATTAGGAGTAGATGGCTTATTTCTGTTAAACCAAAACTGGCGATTAAGCTTTGAGCTATTCAAAAACTTCAACAAAGAACCAGAACAAAACTGGATCGATACCGATCAAAGCATTCAAGGAAAAACAATTGCACTAGACGGAGATCAATTAAACGGCGATGCGCTTTACATTCAACTGTATCGAAAAACCGAGTTTTGGCGAAGCTATCTATACTACCGCAATATTTCTCCACAGTATCGCGCAGATATTGGTTTTGTGGTTAAGAACAACCGTCAATGGGGAACCTTTTATCACGAGTACCTCAATATTTTGAACAAACCCGGGATACAATCTTTTGGTTTTGGGACTAAGATGGATCTTGTTTACACCTTCGAAAAGCTGTATAAAAACTTTAGTGTTGATCTTTTTGCTTCCATTAAAACCTATGGTCAAACCGAACTCTCTTATACCCTAGATTATGATGCGCGAAAAGTGTTTTTAAACATCCCTTTTAAGAACCTTCCCACCCATACCTTTTCTGTCAACGGGGCACCTAGTGAGGCCTTTAACTTTAGGGCAAACATTGATCGTGGAAGAGATTTATCTTTCAATGAAGAAATCCCAGAAGTAGGAAAAGTTCGCTCTGCCTTTATGACCTTGAGTTTTCAGCTCAATAATAACTTTACCGTGAATCCTTCTTTGCGCTATTCACGCTTGGAACGCTTAAATGGCGGAGAAGATTATTTTAACGGCACCATTGCAAGAATGAACCTGCGCTATCAATTTAGTTCTGCCTTTAATATTCGTTTAGTGGCAGAGAAAAACAGCTTTACCAATCAGTTCTTTTTACAACCCCTTGTTCAATGGAACCCTAATCCGTCCACCATCTTTTATTTGGGAGGAAACCAAAACACCCTTGAAGAAATCGACGAACTGCAGTTTCAATTGTTCCAGTTCAATCGCACCCAGTTCTTTTTTAAGTTTCAGTATTTAATCGGGATTTAATGGCGATACAATCGCCAAAGCGATTATCGATTAAATTAATTTTTCCTACTGGGATTATTGATTTGTTCTTTTGTGCCAAATCTCATGCATGGGACCCCCTTTACTGTTAAAACCTTTATGGTACCAGTCGTCTTCTTTTTGGGTAAATTCAAAAGGGAGAACCTTTCCTACTTTGCTGTTGTCTCTAGAGAAGTATTCTAGGGTTTCGACATAGTTACCATCTTGAGCGGAATAGGTTCCCCCGCCAGAACCCATAAAGCGCATTGAGGCGGTGTCAAAAGCAGTCCATTGAAAATGTCCGTCGAGTAATAACTTCATGGTTTTTCTCGAGCGGGTCAAGTCGCGTCGCTGTTCCCCTTCAGGTTTTACACGACCAGCCATTAACCATTTTCCCTCAAGGGCTTGATCATTTTTAGAGACATTTGTCCAGCCTTTTTGTGTATAAGGCATGCTTTTTAAGCTGTCTTGCGCATAGTTAGAATTGAATTCAAAACTTACTTCAATTCCCTCTTTGGCTTTTTGATAAAAGCCTCCACGCGTAAAAGCGAAAGCTCCGTCTTCTTGTTGATAAACGGTTTCGATAAAGTAAGTATCATCCATCAAGATGCGATGATTTTGCTCTCCTTCATTAAATTCAAACACCTGTGCAATCAAGCTGGTGGGAAGGAATAATAGAAAAGATAATTTTTTAAGAAGTGTCATGAATTATTTTTTTTAGGTTGATCTTGTTTGGGCTTTTCATGTGAAAATCTCAGTCCTCATTATGTTTTTTGCGTTCAGCTTTGCCTTTAGCTCACGCTTATTTGTTTTAAAAATAACCAATTTGATTTACATTCTCGTTTGATAGGTATAGAGTTCAAAGTAACGCCCTTGTTTTGCTAAAAGCTCTTGGTGTTTCCCTTGCTCTACAATTTTTCCTTCTTCGATCACTAAGATCTGATCGGCTTTTTGAATGGTGCTCAAACGGTGCGCAATTACCAGAGTGGTGCGATTGTTCATGAGCACCCCTAAACTGTCTTGAATGTAGCGTTCACTTTCGGTGTCTAAATTTGAAGTGGCTTCGTCAAGGATAACAATTTCTGGTTGTGCTAATAGCGCGCGTGCAATGGAGATTCTTTGGCGTTGTCCTCCAGAAAGTTTTACGCCTCGTTCCCCGATAAGAGTGTCTAAACCGTCGTCAAAGCGATCGGTAAATTCTGTTACATACGCTCCCTTTGCAGCGATAAGAACTTCTTCGTCAGTTGCATCAGGTCGCGGGAAAAGGATGTTTTCTTTGATGGTACCTTCATATAAAAAGTCGTCTTGTAAGACTACCCCCAGATGTTTTCTAAAACTACGCAGGTTTACTTTTGCTAAATCTTGCCCGTCAATTTTCACCTGTCCATCTATAGGGTTTAAAAAGCCAGAGGCTAGGCCTGCAATGGTAGATTTTCCAGATCCAGAAGAGCCTACCAGGGCAATGACCTCTCCTTTTTTTGCCGTAAAAGACACATTGTGGAGTACGGCTTTATTTTCTTCATAAGCAAAAGACACCTTTTCAAATTCAATGGATCCTTTTACCTGATCAAGGTGTTTTGTGCGAACAGTGGGGTCATCTTCTTCTGGGGTATCCATTAATTCTTGGGTGCGGTCCAGTCCAGCAAAGGCTTCGGTTAATTGACTCCCGATATTACTCATTTGAACAATGGGAGCAATCATAAAACCAAGGAAGAGGGTAAAGGAGACAAACTCGCCATAAGTCATGCTGCCTTGCATGATAAAATAGCCGCCTATTCCCATGATCCCTGCAGAAGCAGTCCCTAATAAAAAGGTGGAAGCACTGGTCATAAAAGCAGTAGCGGTTAAACTTTTTTTGACATTGAGGAAAAGTCGCTCTACGCCTATTTCAAAAGTTTTTTGCTCTTGCTCTTCTGCGTTAAAACCTTTGATGACACGAATTCCGTTAAGGGTTTCTGTCAAGCGACCGGTTACTTCGGCATTGATTTTCCCCCGGTCGCGAAAAATAGGACGGATGTAGCCAAAAGCTTTCAGGGCAATTATAGCAAAAATCCCCACAGGAAGAAGGACAAAAAGGGTCATCCACCCGTTGATATTTATTAGGATAACCAAAGAAATTACAGCCGTAATTGATCCCCCAATCAGTTGTACTAAGCCAGTTCCAACTAAGTTGCGCACTCCTTCTACGTCGCTCATTACCCGAGAGACAAGCGCGCCTGCTTTTTGGTTGTCAAAAAAACTAATGGGAAGTTTTAATAGTTTCTTTTGGACATTTGCCCGCAGCACAGAAATCAAGTGTTGCGCTTCCACACTTAACAGTCTTGTTAGCGAAAAAGAACTAATCGATTGGAGCAACAATGCAATCCCCACTACAATGAGCAAATAAGATAATTCATCGATGTTTTTAGACGGGATAACCTCATCGATTAACTCCTTACTCGCATAAGGAAGCACTAAGCCCGAAAGACTTCGAACGATAATGAGAAATAAACCGATGGAAACAATTTTACGACGGGGCCAAATGTATTCTTTAAACGCCCATTTAAAGGAGACTTTTTTCTTTTCTTGCATAGGCAGCAAAGTACGATAATCACGCCAAAACAAAAAAGTAGACCTTTTGTCAGGAATTGTTAAAACAACTAGAAATTCAAATATCACAAGAGAAATAAGTACTTTTACTTTAAATCAAGCATGTGCGAAATAAATTAGGCAACATATTAATCCCATTTCTACTGTTAGGAGTTCTTTTCTCTCCTAGTGTAGGACAATGGGTTCACTTAGCCGATGCTCACCATGCTGAAGTTGAATGTACAGAAGGGAAAGTACATTTACACACTACAGAAGTGCGTTGTGAACTCACGGCGACCTTTACCACTCCCTATGCTTTTCAAAGTTTAACGACCCCGAAATTTATTGAAGTAAACACCATTTTACTTCAACCGCTAGCGCCTACACAGGCCTATGCTTTTCAACAAATCCAATTCTTTCATTTACGTGGGCCACCCCAGTTATTGACTTTCGCTTAATTCAAAATTCAATAACAAAAAATATCCATTAAAATGAAAAATTTCATTCAACCAACCTATACCCATATTTCACGTATAGCAATCGTATTTGCTTTAACCCTATTATTGATCCAATGTAAAAAAGATAGTCCTGACGAAATCAACGAAGAAGAAGTCATCAACCGCGTAACACTCACTGTAACAGCAGCAGATGGGAGTTCAAATGATTACACCTGGAATGAAGGAGGGACAGAACCAACAATTACATTAGCCGCCAACACAACCTCTAATGTAAGTATTCAGTTTTTTGATGCTTCAGATGCTTCAGACATAGAAGATATCACAGAAGAAGTCACCGAGGAAGCAGACGAACACTTTGTTTTCTATCAAGTATCAAGTGCAGCCGTAACGATTTCTGCTGCAAGTAATGATATAGAAGACAGCGATGGGGCAAGTATCAATCTAAAGACGCAATGGGCAGCCGCAGGAGCCAGTTCTGGCATAGTAAGAGTCTATTTAATCCATGAGCCTACGTCAAAGACGGGAACTTCTCGTGGTGAACTTGGAGGTTCAACAGATGTTGAATTGGATTTCCCGGTGACCATTCAGTAAAAACCAATACAGGCGATTTTTTATCAGGAAAATCGCCTGTATTCATTAATTTAGCGCGTGTTTAAACGCCTCCTTCTTTTCTGTACCATTTGTTTCTTCCAGGGGCTGTATTCTCAAAAATGTGAATATGCGCTTTTTGGGGAGGTCTTTGACGTACACGAAAATCTTGCTCTCGAACAAGTAAAAGTTACGGTAGTCGAAACCAATCAACAGCTTTTGACTAATGCCGAAGGAAAATTCTCATTTCGGAACCTTTGTAAAGGGCAGTATACCCTATTGTTTGAACATCCTGATTGTGTTAGTGTTACTCAAAAACAAACCCTTCCTGTCACCAGCGTAAAGCGCTATTTTTTAGAGCACCACATCAATGAGCTTGAAGAAATTATTGTTAGTGAGACCAGTCAAAAAAACACGACTAAAACAGGCATAGAAAGTCGTTTAACCGATAGCGAAATCAAGCGTTTTCGGGCGCAAAATTTAGGCGATGCTTTAGCGCAGCTTTCTGGAGTATCAAGCATTAAAACAGGGAACGCTATTGTCAAACCCATGGTTCATGGAGTGACCGGGTCACGCTTGGCAATTGTCAATGATGGCATTCGTCTGCAAGATCACGAATGGGGAGCAGATCACGCCCCTAGTATTGATGTTAATGGAGCCGACCAAGTACAGCTGATCAAAGGAGCAAGCGCCCTTAAATACGGGGGAGATGTTTTAGGAGGGGTGCTAGAAATCACCCCAAAAGTTTACCGATTAAAAGACAGTCTAATGGGAGCCTTAACCACTGGCTATAGCACCCAAGGACAAGGAGGATATTTCTTGACGAATTTAACAAAGACTTATTCAAGCGGTGTCTTTTTTGGCGGAGCCTCTTCCATAAAAAATGCGGGAGATTTTTCCCATCCTGATTATGCCTTATCCAATACAGGGAACAGAGAGCAGCATGCTCAAGTATTTTTTGGGAGGAATAAGATTACCAAGAAATGGAGGGTTGACTATCGCTTTTATCATAAAGAAGCGGGGATTCTTTCTTCTGCTCATATAGGAACAGTGGGAGATCTGGCCAGAGCAATTGAAAGTGATCGTCCCTTATCGACCTTACCATGGACAAGAAAGATTAAAAACCCCAGGCAACAAACCACCCACCACAATGTGAGTTTTAGATACGACCGCCGTTTAGAAAATCAAGCGAAATGGGACTTGCTTTACACCTATCAAGCTAACAACAGAAAGGAGTTTGATATTCGTCGTGGGGAATACAACGATCGAGCGGCCCTAGATATTCTACTGCAATCCCATGATCTTGTGACCAATTATCAAACAGCGGCAAAAAATAATTTTCAGTGGTCGACGGGTTTTTCTGCACAATTACAAGACAATTTCTCTGACCCTAGTACCGGGGTTCGAAGACTGATTCCTGACTATTTGCGCTATAAATTTGGGCTATATTGGATCAATCAATATGTCCCTTCCAATGATTTTACCGCAGAGCTAGGACTGCGTTTTGATTATGATTACTTAGACGCTCAAAAGTTTTATAAGATTGATGTTTGGAATGACCGCGGCTATGATCAGGACTTTGCCTCTACCATTGTTTCAACAGGAAACGCGGGGAATTACCTCACCCGTCAACTCAAAAAGTTTGCTAATTTTTCTGCTTCAGCTGGAGTAAAACAAAAACTAGACAAGGGGACTGTTCGGGTAAATTTGGGATACATTACCCGCGCGCCAAACCCCGCAGAATTATTTAGCGATGGCCTTCACCATGCCCTAGCAACAATTGAATTAGGGGATTTGCGCTTAACCCAAGAGCGCGGATTAAAAGCCCTGATTTCTATAGAAAAACAAGCAGGAGTATTTACTTATGCCCTCACATGGCATTACAGCAGTATTGCAGATTATATTGTTCTTCAACCCGGGGAAGCGGGTTTTGATCAAGCCCGTAATAGTGCTTTTTTAGTAAGAGAATACGTGCAACTCCCTAGGGTAAATACCCAAGGAATAGACCTAGACCTTTCCTATCAAATTTCTTCTCAATTTCAATACAAAACAACAGCCTCATGGGTGAGTATAAAAACCGTTGAAGGCACTCCATTGATTGATGTTCCTCCGTTGAACGTTCATCAAGAACTTCAGTTTAGACCTACAAAAGAGAAACCTTTACGTTTATCGTTGCGCAGTCAATTTGTCGCGCAACAAAAACAAGTCCCTGATTTTAATTTTGAGTATAACTTTTTTGAAGACGGAAATATAAACAGTCGTCTTGTGGATATAAGTACGGCTCCTAAAGCATATCACCTTATGGACTTTTCCATAGAGACCAAAGTGTGGGATAAAGTTGATATTAGTCTAACTGCTGAAAATATTTTCAATATCGATTACCGCAATTATTTAAACCGTTTACGTTATTTTGCAGGGGAGACAGGGCGTAATATTCGCCTTGAATTATCGTATATATTTTAAAGCATGAGCATTTTCACATTATTAGCCTTAGGAATCGTAACAGGAGGAATTGGCGCTTATATTTCAGAACGAAAGGGTCGCCGACATATAGAAGGATTTCTATTGGGCTTTTTCTTTGGAATAATAGGAATTTTGATTTCGCTACTACTCCCCAAACGGAAGATAGAAGATTAAGCTTTTTTTCTTCTCCCCCAAGTCGAAGTAACAAAGGCCAGGGCAAATCCACTCAACACAGTAATTAACCCCAGCAGGGAAAATGCACGCAATAAAAGGGTGTTAAAATTATCTCGCCCTTGATAGTCCATGGTATGGGTCATCCATAAAAAATCAAACCAGCGCCACTGGCTATGTCTTATACGTTGAAAGTCTCCACTAACCGCATCGACATAAGCGACGGGATTTCCTTCCCCCGAAAGAGGGATACGAAAAGCCGGAAGCGGTCTCCCGCGGTATTCGTCATGTGGCCCTACAGCGGTGATGCGTTCTGCACTTAGGGGTTGATAAGCTAGAAGAATATGTTCTTGAACAACAGCCATGGCTTGTTCTGCAGATATTTCGTCAATTACAAGGCCAGTCTTAGGGTCGATTAACAGGGAGTCATTCACCCAAAAAAAGCCTTCTTTTCCTATGGCTTTTACCTTTAAGCTATGCATCGGAAAAGGCAATTTTTGTAAAAGGGAATCACTTAGAAGAGGAGAAATCAAAGGGCGCGTATTAACTTCCTTTTTGTAGTGATCTCCATGGATTTCATCAATATCTGTCCAACTAAAATACAAGCCAGAAATTGTCCAGAACAAGAACTGTATTCCGATAAAAATTCCTAAAAATCGGTGGGCTTTTCTAAATTGATTGACGGTGGTGTACTTCATTTTTTAAAGGCTAACCGCGTTTGAGAAAAGAGAACATAAAGCATTATCCCCACAGGACCTAACATAAAAGTACACAGCAGCGGAAGAACAATCAATAGATGAGGGACTCCTTTCTTTTGCGCATCGCGCAGCATCCAGCATCCCACCCAGTAGTCAAAGGCTAAGTAATGCATCCATCCTGCTGCTGCCGCTTCTGGAGTGGCATTTCTATACAGTTCTAGGATACCCGCTAAACTAGAGAAATCTGCTTCGGCTAAACCGCCATCAGTAAGGAGGAAAAACAGGTAAAAGAAACTCAACACAAAAGGCACAAAGGGAAAGGCGAGCATTTGTTGGGTAAGAGACCATTTTGGCGCAGCCAATAAAGGAAGCCATGCCAAAAGGATGGCAGTATTGGCAATAGTAAAGAGTAGTTCTGTCGTTTCCATACTCTATTTTTTTAAGCCTAATTCTTTTAGGCGTTCGTCTAAAAATTCTCCTGCAGTACAATCTTCATAAGCCTTTGGGTGAGCTTCGCTCACACAATCTTCAAGGCAGTTCAAGGGCATATTAGCGCTGGG
>JBDNAJ010000101.1:0-4148 GCA_039768455.1 Candidatus Arcticimaribacter sp. | reverse complement strand
GCTATTTTTATTTCCATCCAAATGACAGGGAACCCAATCCCGCAGTTGGGAATGGGATCAAAGGGGACAGACGGGGTATACTTGCTTGAAAAATTAAATGGCTTGTCTACTCAGCTAGGTTTCGCAGAATATACCAAAGGTACAAAATCTACCTTAGACGTTTTTGCGATCACTGCTGCATTGATGGTGGGGACAGCTGGACTACCGCATGTAATTGTTCGTTTTTTTACCGTAAAGCGGGTGCGTGATGCAAGGAAATCTGCAGGCTTAGCCTTATTGTTTATTGCTATTTTATACACTACTGCTCCTGCGGTAGCGGTTTTTGCTAGAACAAATCTAATCAATACGGTGAGTAACCAGCCTTACGCAAATATGCCAGCATGGTTTTCGAATTGGGAGAAAACAGGTTTGTTAAAATTTGAGGATAAAAATGGAGATGGTTTGATTCAATATGTTGCACCTCCAGAAAGTAATGAATTGACCGTTGATCGCGATATTATGGTGTTAGCCAATCCTGAGATAGCGAATTTGCCGGCATGGGTAATCGCCCTTGTTGCTGCAGGAAGTTTAGCGGCTGCACTATCGACTGCTGCTGGTTTACTACTGGTGATTTCTGCATCCGTCTCACACGATTTGATCAAAAATATTTTCAATCCAACAATCACCGAAAAGCAAGAGTTAATTGCTGCCCGTCTTTCTGCAGTGGGAGCGGTAATTATTGCGGGTTATTTTGGGATCAATCCTCCAGGCTTTGTCGCTGCGGTTGTTGCTTTGGCCTTTGGCCTAGCAGCAGCGTCCATCTTTCCTGCGATCATCATGGGGATTTTTTATAAAAAGATGAATAAAGAAGGGGCGATTACTGGAATGATTGTCGGGATTTCTTTGATGCTGTTTTATATGCTCAAGTTTAAGTTTGGCGTTTTTGACGGGGGCAAGGCGGCTATTGCCGGTCTTAAAGCACAATGGTGGTTTGGGATTTCCCCAGAGGGTTTTGGGAGTGTAGCCATGCTCGTTAACTTTGTGGTGGCTTTGATCGTTAACCGTTTTACTGCCCCAGTCCCAGAAGAGGTGCAAGAAATCGTAGAAAATATTCGTATCCCTAGTGGGGCAGGAGAAGCCTCTCACTAATTCAATGCTGCTGTTTTTACAAGATTTAGAACAAAAAAAAGGCGCGTAAAACGCGCCTGTATTGGGATGGAAAGAAGCTTATAAGGCTTCGATCATTTTACTGATTTTAGTTTTTTCTTCTTCCGCTAGTTCTGCATCGACTAAGATACGACCACTGTACTCATCAGTAATGATTTTTTGACGAGAGGCAATTTCCATTTGCACTTGAGGTGGAATGGTGAAGAAAGATCCTCCAGAAGCACCACGTTCTACTGCTACAACGGCTAATCCATTCTTTACATTTGAACGAATTCTTTTGTATGCTTTGATCAAACGCTCTTCAATTTTAGCTTCGAATTTTCCAGATTGTTCCATTAAAAGAGTTTCTTCTTTCTCAGTCTCTTTCATGATCTCATCTAACTCATTCTTCTTTGCATCAAGGTGCTTTTGCTTATCTGCGATCTGTGCATTAAGCGTCTCGATGGTTTCTTTTTTGAGTTCTGTTTTAGCTTTGAGTTCTTTAATCTTCTTTTCAGCTAATTCGATTTCGAGTTTTTGAAATTCCTCTTCTTTTACGATAGAGTTGTACTCTCTGTTGTTGCGAACATTATTGAGTTTATCTGCGTATTTAGTGATTAACTCTTTCGCCTCTTCGATGCTGTTTTTAAATTCTTTGATAGAAGTGTCAAACTCAGCCAGATCGCTGTTGAGTTTTTCTAATTTGACAGTCAAACCTTGAATTTCGCTTTCAAGATCTTCAACTTCTAAGGGAAGTTCTCCACGAACATTTCTGATTTCGTCGATTCTAGAATCAATTATTTGTAAATCAAAAAGCGCTCTTAGCTTTTCTTCTACGGAGATTTCTTTTTTCTTGGCCATAATTTAGAAATACTTAACAGGGTTGGTATTCACTTCTGATAAAGTGAAGGCAAAATTAGGGATTTTTTTTGTAAGATGCTCGAGGATTATCCTTTTTGTGAAATGCTCTGTTTCATAGTGTCCTGCATCAACCAACAAGAGTGTATTTTCTCCTCTAAAAAAGTCATGGTATTTTAGGTCTGCTGTTACTAGCGCGTCTGCGCCTTGGGCTTTGGCAGCATCAATAGAAAAACTACCTGAACCGCCTAAAACAGCGACAGTTTTAATTTCTTTTAAATGGGTTTCACTGTGGCGTATATGAGGGATGTTCAGGGCATTTTTGACCTGCTTTAAAAAGTCATTTAGGGGAAGGGGTTTTTCAAGTTGACCAATACTCCCTAGACCAACATCAGGATGTTGATTTTCAATGGCAACTAATTCATAGGCCACCGACTCATATGGGTGGGTGTCAATCAAGGCTTTGAGCACTTTGTTTTTGGTGTGTTTTGGAACTAGGACGCTTAACTGTGTTTCTTCTAGCTTGGTCAAAATATTTTGATTTCCTATGGCTGGAGTACTCTCCTCGTTGGGTAAAAATTGTCCTTCCCCATTGATCGAAAAACTGCATTGGCTGTAGTCGCCGATACTTCCAGCGCCTGCTTCATGTAAGGCCGCTAGTAACTTTTCTTTTTCGTTTACAGGGACATAAGTGGTAAGATGAAAAAGACTGTTCTTTTGAGGGATCAAAATACGTTGTTGTTTGAGGTCTAATAATTCCCCTAAATGATAACTTATCCCTTTTTTATGATTGTCTAAAGCCGTGTGAATAGCATAGATTGCGATCTTATTTTCAATGGCTTTAAGTACGGTCTTCTCAACATAGTTTTTTCCTGTAATGGAGGTTAAGCCTTTAAAAATGATAGGATGAAAGCAAATGATCAGATTGCAATTTGAAGCGATGGCCTCTTCTACTACAGCGACCGAAACATCGTGGGTGATGAGCGCCCCACTGCAACCCCTGTTTTTATCCCCTACTAAAAGGCCAACATTATCAAAGTCCTCTGCATAGCTAAGAGGGGCCCATTCTTCAAGGGTTTGAATGATGTGATTTATTTTCATTAAGTTCTTTTTCTAGTAGTCAAAAATTTCTCTACATAAGTGTATCTTTACGAAGATAAGCATATAATCACAATGAATATTTTTCGGTTCCTACTCTTTCCTTTTGCGATCATTTATATGTTCTTAACAAGCCTTAGGAACGTGTTTTTTGCTTGGGGTATTTTCAAAGAAAGAAAGTACGATGTCCCAGCTTTAGGAATTGGGAACCTATCTACAGGAGGGACAGGAAAATCTGTTGCCATCAATTATTTTATTGCCCATTTTAAATCCAAATATGCTGTGAATGTTTTGAGTAGAGGCTATGGTCGGATTTCAAAAGGATTTCAATTGGCAGATGCTAATTCTACTGCAAATCAGATAGGGGATGAACCATTAATGTTTTTACAGCAGCATCCAGAAATTAGGGTAGGTGTGAGTAATAAAAGAAGGGTAGGGATGGAAAACTTACTCGAGTTACCTTGGTCAGAGAAGCCCCCAGTTTATCTCTGGGATGATTGTTTTCAACACAGATGGGTCAAGCCTTCTTGTATGTTGTTATTAACCACCTTTGACAAACCCTTTACCAAAGATTATATTTTGCCAGTCGGCAACTTGAGAGAGCTATCTGAAGGCATGTCACGTGCAGATGCCATCATTATAACAAAATGTCCTAAAGACATGACAGAAACACAGAAAAGTGCGTTTAGAGAGCGCCTTCAAGTAGCAGATCATCAAAGCTTGTTTTTTTCTCACATTCGTTATGCTGAGTATATTGTTAATAGCGAACGCAGGATGTCACTAGGGATCTTAGAAAAAATTTCTTTTGTTGTGGTAACGGGGATTGCCGATCCCAGTCAGTTATTGTCCTTTCTCAAAGGAAAATATTTAGAATTTGATCATTTGAATTATAGTGATCATCATATCTTTAGTGATAGGGATATCGAAAACATCAAAGGAAAAAGTAATGGACGAATGGTTTTAACTACCCAAAAGGATTATACGCGTTTGTCTCCAAAGTTTAACTCAGATTTACTTTTTTACTTGCCCATAGAAATGGAAATACAAGATGGGCAGCAAGAAGCTTT
>JBDNAJ010000001.1:0-16844 GCA_039768455.1 Candidatus Arcticimaribacter sp. | reverse complement strand
CGCAATCCGCTAGAAGATGATTTTATCTTGGCGCAAATCCAGCCACAGCAAAACCTTAATTACCTCTCTGTAAGTTCTACTTGGCAGTGGTATAATCTAGTAGTGAAGCGCCTGTCTTTAGATTCTTATTTGACAACAGACGTCTTTGGAACATCAGAAATTGAAGTAGACTTTTCTTCAAAATTCCAAGTCTTGTGGGGTGGAGTAGCCATTTCTATGTTGCCAGAAGTAAGCTTTCTTTCTACTTCCTTTAAAGAAGATTTTTATACCCGCGAGGCGGTAGAATATAGCGCCGGAAATGCTAGGCTATCGATTTTCGCAAGTAAAATAAATGGTAACTTCAAGTTTAAAGTAGGGGCAAAAGCCGTGATGGGAATAGGGGATGAGTTCGAAGAAAGCAACTTCTTTATTTATCCAGAATTAGCCTTGTACTATCAACCACAAAAAGGAAATTTTGCGCCCTTTTTAAATTTAACCGGAACCTTACAGCAAAATAGTTTTAGGTCTTTTTCTCATGTAAATCCTTATGTTGCTCCAGCGATACAATTGCAAGCCTCGAATATTCCTTATCAAGCGCAATTGGGAACCCGTTCAAAGTTTGCCGCGGGTTGGGAGTTTCAATGGAACCTATTTTATGAGCAGAATGAAAAGCAACCCCTCTACCAAAACTTAGGTATCGATATGGATCGATTGAACATAGTGTCCTATCGCTATGCGAATGCCTTTGAGGTTGTTTATGCGAATTTGCATAAAGTGGGCGTTGAAGCGCAATTAGGCGCAGCCTTTAAAAATGGAGGCAGATTACAGTTTAAGGCGCGTTATGCCGATTTTTCTTTTGACAATGTAAACGAAGACACGCCCATTTTTCAGCAAACAGCATTTAACCTTCCGCAGCTATCGCTACATTTTAATGGAACTTTTAAGCTAGGGCAAAAGTTTTATCTGCAATGGTATGTCAAGCACATCGGCCAAAGGAAAAATGCATTTAGAGATAATTTCTTAGGGCAAGATTTAAGCAATGCTCCTGTGTTGCTTGAAGATCTCAATGCCTTTACGCAATTAGACCTCAATCTGCAGTATCAATTAAATGAGCGATGGGAAGTCTTTATTAAGGGAAAAAACATGCTGAATGAAAGCCTTTATCAGTGGGCGAATTATCCAGTTTATGGGACACAAATCTTGTTTGGTGGGAGATATAATTTTGATCTTGCTTTTTAATCTGTTCCTTTCTGTTATTTTTGTCTAGAAATTGTACCACATGAAAAAAATATTTTCTCTTTTATTCCTCACCGTTCTTCTGGTTTCTTGTAATAATTACAACGCTGATTTTATCATCCACAATGCAAAAATCTACACCGTAAATGAAAACTTCGATGTAGCTTCTGCAGTAGTGGTAAAAGGGGGTAAAATCATCGCAGTAGGACAAGAGGATTTAGTAGGTCAATTTAATGCCCCTGCGGTGCTTGATTTAAAAGGCCTGCCGGTTTATCCGGGTTTTATTGATGCGCATTGCCATTTTTATCAATTGGGTATGACCCAAGAGCAAGTGGATTTAAGAGGATCAAAAAGTCTCGAAGAATTAATTGCTAGAATAAAAAAACATCAAGCAGAAGTAAATGACGATGTTATCTTGGGCCGTGGCTGGGATCAAAACCTTTGGGAAGAAAAAGTATTCCCAACCAAAGAGGTGTTAGATCAAGCTTTCCCGGGGAAGTTAGTTATCTTAGAGAGGGTCGATGGGCACGCGGCATATGTAAGCAGCGCCGTACTTGAAAAAGCAAACATTACCGCTGAAGCCAAAGTAGAGGGAGGAGAAGTAATCTTGGTCGATGGAGTTCCTTCTGGAGTTTTAATCGATAAAGCTTCTGATCTTGCCTATGCCATTTTACCAGAGCCTTCAACAGACAAGAAAATTCGCGGCCTAAAAAAGGCAGAAGAACTTTCCTTTAAATATGGCCTTACAACGGTAGACGATGCAGGTTTAAACAGAGATGTTTTAGAATTAATTGACAGCCTTCACAAAACTGAAGATCTCAAAATTAGGGTGTATGGGATGATTTCTAACAACGAAGAAAACCTAGCCTATTACTTAGATAAAGGAATCACCCAGACAGACAAATTAACCATACGCTCTGTCAAGGTTTATGCAGATGGTGCCTTAGGGAGTAGAGGGGCAGCTTTGAAAAAACCCTATTCAGATGCTGAAAATAACAAAGGCTTGTTCTTGACTAGCCCAGAAGAGATTGAACGCCTTGCTTACCTTTTAGCCGATAAAGGTTTTCAAATGAATACCCACGCTATTGGGGATGCTGCAAACCAAGTTGTACTTTACGCTTATCAAAAAGCATTAGCAATAAGTCCTGATCCACGCTGGAGAGTAGAACACGCTCAAGTAGTAGAAAAGCAAGACCTTGAAAAATTTGGACCAAAGGTGATTCCATCAGTCCAGCCCACTCATGCGACCAGTGATATGGAATGGGCAGACGAGCGACTAGGGGAGGAAAGAGTGCAAACAGCCTACACCTTTAAGGAGCTGTTGGATTGGTCTGGAAAAATAGCTTTAGGAACAGATTTCCCAGTGGAAAAAGTGAACCCGCTTAATACCTTTTACTCGGCAGTAGCCAGAAGAGATACTGAAGGAAAGCCAGTTGGAGGATACCAAATGGAAAACGCCTTAACCCGTTCTGAAGCTTTAAAAGGGATGACAATCTGGGCAGCATATGCTAATTTTGAAGAACAGCAAAAAGGCAGTATCGAAGTAGGGAAAGTTGCTGATCTTGTTCTTTTGACAGAGGATATTATGACCATCAACGAATCGGCCATTCTATCTGCTGAAGTACTCGCCACAATTGTTGATGGAAATATAGTTTACAAGCGAAAAAAGTAAGTCGCTTTAAATCTTTAAGTGAAAACAGTAAAACCAAATTGTTTTATTTAATTTATCACCTTTATTCATTTATTTGATTTAAAAAATTAACCATTTTTACTTTATTTGATTGATAATTGAAATGTACACCATAGATTTGTTGTAAAATAATAAACTATGTGTGGTATTGTATGTGCCTTTGACTTAAAACAAACGACAGAAGATCTGCGTCCGCAAATCCTTGAAATGTCAAAAAGAATTCGTCATCGCGGTCCAGACTGGAGCGGGATTTTTTCGAATGATAAAGCTTTAATGGGTCACGAGCGTCTCGCTATTGTTGATCCTACTTCTGGAAATCAACCTTTGTACAGCGAAGATGGTCGCTATGTACTTGCAGCAAACGGAGAAATCTATAACCACAAAGAATTACGTCAACAGTTTGAAGGGAAATACGACTTTAAAACCGCTTCTGACTGTGAAGTGATCTTAGCCTTATACCAAGAAAAAGGACCGGCATTTGTCGATGAAATGAACGGTATCTTTGGCTTTGCCATCTATGATACCCAAGAAGATACTTATTTTGTCGCGCGAGATCATATGGGGATTATCCCGTTGTATATGGGATGGGACCAGCATGGAACTTTCTATGTCGCATCAGAATTAAAAGCATTAGAAGGAGTTTGCACAAAGATTGAACTCTTTCCTCCGGGGCACTATTTATTGAGCACAGATGAAGCTCCTGTGCAGTGGTATAGCCGTGACTGGATGGAATTTGATGCTGTAAAAGACAACACCACAAGCATTGACGATATCCATGATGCACTAGCAGCTGCAGTGCGTCGCCAGTTGATGAGTGATGTGCCTTATGGGGTATTGCTTTCTGGTGGCTTAGATTCTTCGGTCACTTCTGCTTTAGCGAAATTATACGCAGCAAAACGCGTAGAAAGCGATGATAAACAAGCGGCATGGTGGCCACAATTGCACTCCTTTTCTGTAGGCTTAGAAGGCTCGCCAGATTTAGCAGCTGCGCAAAAAGTTGCCGAGCACATTGAAACCGTACACCACGAAATAAAATTCACCATTCAAGAAGGACTCGACGCGATTCGCGATGTAGTCTATAACCTTGAGACCTATGACATCACGACCATTCGCGCCTCAACGCCTATGTATTTGATGGCTAGAGCCATTAATTCCCTAGGGATTAAAATGGTACTTTCGGGAGAAGGTGCAGACGAGTTGTTCGGGGGATATCTTTATTTCCACAAAGCGCCTACGGCCAAAGACTTCCATGAAGAAACCGTGCGTAAGCTGGATAAATTACACCAATACGACTGTCTGCGTGCAAACAAGTCTCTTGCTGCTTGGGGGATCGAAGGGCGTGTTCCTTTCTTAGACAAAGAATTTATGGATGTCGCTATGCGCATCAACCCAAAAGACAAGATGATCAACAAAGAGCGCATGGAGAAATGGGTGGTGCGAAAAGCCTTCGAGAAGTACTTACCTGAAAGTGTCGCATGGCGCCAAAAAGAGCAGTTTTCTGACGGAGTAGGCTACAACTGGATCGATACCTTAAAAGAGGTGGTAGAGGCGGCTGTAAGTGACGAGCAAATGGCTAACGCACAATACCGTTTCCCTAAACAAACTCCACAGAATAAAGAAGAGTTCTATTACCGCAGTATTTTTGAAGAGCACTTCCCTTCAGAAACTGCAGCGCTTTGTGTGCCTTCTGTGCCTTCTGTGGCCTGTAGTACACCCATTGCATTAGAGTGGGATGAAGCCTTCAAAAACATGAATGATCCTTCTGGAAGAGCGGTCGCAAAAGTACACGATGACGCCTATTAAAAACGGCTAAATTATCGGAAAAAGAGCTGGTCAAAAACCAGCTCTTTTTTTTTGCTGCTTATCCACATAAAATGTTGATAACTTTGACCTATTCAGCCTAGTATTTACGCGCTTTAGGGGTGAGTTTTTCGTATATTTGGAAGTCGCCTTAAAAGGGCGTAATAAAAACCGAAAATTATGAGTGAAACACCACAAAATCACCAGTACTCTGCAGATAGTATTCAGGCGCTGGAAGGAATGGAGCACGTGCGTATGCGCCCCTCCATGTATATTGGTGATGTAGGCGTTCGTGGACTACACCATTTAGTTTATGAAGTGGTCGATAATTCTATCGATGAAGCCTTAGCCGGACACTGTGATACCATCACGGTGACAATCAATGAAGATAATTCGATTACCACCCAGGATAATGGGCGTGGAATTCCAGTAGGAATTCACAAAAAAGAAGGCGTTTCTGCCCTTGAAGTCGTTATGACTAAGATCGGTGCAGGAGGGAAGTTTGATAAAGATTCCTATAAAGTTTCTGGAGGATTGCACGGGGTAGGAGTATCTTGTGTCAACGCCTTGTCAGAAAGTTTAAAAGCAAGCGTCTATCGCGATGGACAAATCTGGGAGCAAGAATATGAAAGAGGCAAGCCAAAGTATGCCGTGCGTGAAGCAGGAACCACAGACCAACGCGGAACCACCGTCACCTTTAAACCAGACGCACAAATATTTAATCAAACCCTTGAGTACAATTACGACACTTTAGCCAACCGCATGCGTGAGTTGTCTTATTTGAATAAAGGGATTACCATTAAAATGATAGATCGTCGCGAGAAAGACGATAAAGGAGAATTTCTAGGGGAAACTTTTCATTCTGAAGAGGGACTGAAAGAATTCATCTCTTTTCTAGACGCTACCCGTGAGTCGATTATCAAAGATGTTATTTCGATTGAGGGTGAAAAAAATGGCATTCCCGTTGAGGTCGCCATGGTGTACAACACCTCTTTCTCAGAGAATTTACACTCTTATGTCAATAATATCAATACCCATGAAGGGGGAACTCACCTTTCTGGATTCCGCCGTGGATTGACGTCGACTTTAAAGAAATATGCCGACGGATCTGGCTTGTTAGATAAACTCAAATTCGAAATTGCTGGAGATGATTTCCGTGAAGGACTCACCGCCATTGTTTCGGTGAAAGTTGCCGAGCCACAATTCGAGGGGCAAACCAAAACTAAGTTAGGGAACAGAGAAGTAACCTCTGCGGTGTCACAGGCAGTCTCAGAGATGTTAGAGAACTATCTGGAAGAAAACCCTAATGATGCTAAAACCATCGTTCAAAAAGTGATTTTAGCGGCTCAAGCCCGTCACGCCGCCCGCAAGGCCCGTGAAATGGTGCAACGTAAAACCGTGATGAGCGGAGGGGGCTTACCCGGAAAGTTGTCTGACTGTTCAGAGCAAGATCCAGCACAATGTGAGGTCTTTCTTGTCGAGGGAGACTCGGCAGGGGGAACGGCAAAACAAGGTCGTGACCGTAATTTCCAAGCCATTCTACCATTGAGAGGGAAAATCCTCAATGTGGAAAAAGCCATGCAGCACAAGGTCTTTGAAAACGAAGAAATTCGCAATATCTATACAGCCCTTGGGGTAACCATAGGAACCGAAGAAGACAGCAAGGCATTAAACCTTGAAAAGTTACGCTACCACAAGGTGGTGATAATGTGTGATGCAGATGTCGATGGAAGTCACATCTCCACTTTAATTTTAACCTTCTTCTTCCGTTATATGCGAGAGTTGGTTGAATCGGGTTATGTCTATATCGCAACACCTCCGCTATATTTAGTCAAGAAAGGGGCTAAAAAAGAATACGCCTGGAACGACGATCAACGCGACCAGTTAATGCAACAATACGGTCAAGGGGCTAGTATTCAGCGTTATAAAGGTTTAGGAGAAATGAACGCAGAACAATTGTGGGACACGACCATGAACCCAGAATTTAGAACCTTGCGTCAAGTAACCATCGATAGTGGTAGCGAAGCAGATCGCATCTTCTCCATGTTAATGGGAGACGAGGTACCACCACGTAGAGAATTTATCGAACGCAATGCAGTTTATGCCAACATTGATGCTTAAATTTGCACTGCTAATCAAATAATTAAACAAAATAAAATGAAAGTAACCGTTGTTGGGGCAGGTAATGTAGGAGCCTCATGTGCAGAATATATTGCGATCAAACGCATCGCAAGCGAAGTAGTATTATTAGATATTAAAGAAGGCTTCGCCGAAGGGAAAGCCTTAGACTTAACACAAACCGCCACTACCTTAGGATTTAATACCCGTATCACGGGAGTAACCAGTGATTACAGCGCTACCGCAGGGAGTGATGTTGTGGTGATTACCTCTGGAATTCCACGTAAACCAGGCATGACCCGTGAAGAATTAATCGGAATTAATGCTGGGATTGTACAATCTGTCGCAGAAAATATATTAGCAAACTCTCCAGAAGCCATTATCGTTGTTGTATCAAATCCTATGGATACCATGACCTATTTAGCCTTAAAAGCGACTGGATTGCCTAAAAATCGCATCATCGGAATGGGAGGTGCATTAGATAGCTCTCGTTTTAAAACATACTTATCTAAAGCATTAGACAAGCCAGCAAATGATATTCAAGGGATGGTCATCGGTGGTCACGGAGACGCAACCATGATTCCTTTAACCCGTTTGGCAAGTTATAATGGAACTCCTGTGAGTCAACACCTTTCTCAAGAGCAAATGGACGAAGTTGCAGCCGCTACTATGGTAGGAGGAGCTACTTTGACTAAGCTTTTAGGAACCTCTGCTTGGTACGCACCAGGTGCTTCTGTAGCTTATTTGGTAGATAGCATCATCAACGATCAAAAACGCATGATCCCTTGTTCTGTTTACTTAGAAGGAGAATATGGACACAGTGATCTTTGTATTGGTGTTCCTTGTATCATCGGAAAAGATGGGGTTGAAGCTATTGTTGACGTGAAATTAAACGAAGCAGAACAAGCTAAGTTTGATCAAAGTGCACAAGCAGTTCGCACCATGAACGATGCTCTAGGGAGTATTTTAAACTAAATTCTTAATGCTCACTTCTCTACAGAGGTGAAATCGCAAACTAAAGTTGCTTAATGCTTAGGTAAACTTTATATTTGCGAGCCTTTAACACGCTTAAAATTATTAGCATGCAAAATAATGGACTTATAAAACTTTTCGCTTTCCTTTTTGGAATCGTAAGTATATACCAACTTTCTTTCACCTTTATCGCAAGTAATCAAGAAGCAAAAGCAGCCGCTTATGCCGAAAATGCTATCGCAGCAGATCAAGCAGATTTTATAGCCCTGCGCGATGTGGTAGAAGCAGAATATCTTGATTCTATCGGGGGTCAATCCCTTTATGGTTTTACTTCTTATAATGATGCCAAAGGAAAAGAACTCAACAAGGGATTAGATTTAAAAGGAGGAATCAATGTGATCCTTCAAATCTCTGTTCGCGATATCTTAAAAGGATTAGCCGATTACACTAAGAACCCTGTCTTCAACAAAGCTTTAGACGAAGCAGATGAATTACAAAAGGATACAGATGATCCTTATGTAGATTCTTTCTTTGCTGCGTTCGAAAGTATCAAAGGGACTTCTAATCTAGCAGATCCAGATATTTTTGCGAATCGCAACTTGAGTGACCAAATCAATTTTGAAATGGGGGATGAACTAGTTCGTCCTATCATTCGTCGTAAAATTGATGAGTCCATCATTTCTGCTTTTGAAGTATTGCGCAAGCGTATCGATAAATTTGGAGTAACACAACCCAATATTCAACGTTTGGGAACTTCTGGAAGAATCTTAGTTGAACTTCCTGGTGCAAAAGATGTTGAGCGTGTAAAAAACCTTTTACAAAGTACAGCCCAGTTAGAGTTTTGGGAAACCTTCAAAAACGATCAATTCTTTGCTTTCTTATCACAAGCGAACGAAGTTGTTAAGACATTAGAAGCGGCGAAACCTGCAGAAGAGCAAGCGGCTGACGAGAGTTCTGCCATTGATGATTTATTAGCAGATGTTGAAGCACAAGATTCTATCACCCCAGCGGCTGTTAACCCAATCTTAGATTTAGTGCGCGGTTATGGCTATCAAGGAGGTCCAGTTTTAGCACAGTTTGCTAAAAAAGACATGGACCAAGTAATGGGTTATCTCGATTTACCAGAAGTGAGAAAACTATTGCCTAAGAATTTCCGTTATGTCAACTTTGCTTGGGGTAAACCTAATCCAAATGCTGATATCGTTGATCTCTTTTTGATTAAATCAAATCGTGATGCTACAGCACCGCTTAGTGGTGGTGTAATTGTAGATGCGGTACAAACTTATAGCCAGTTAGGACAGCCTGCAGTTTCCATGCAAATGGATTCTAAGGGGGCACGTGTTTGGGAAAACATGACTGGAAAAGCCTTTAAAGAAGGAAGCAGCATCGCCATTGTATTAGACGATGTAGTGTATTCTGCTCCGGGTGTTAACAATGGAGCAATTGCAGGAGGTCGTTCAGAAATTACAGGAACCTTTACCTTAAATGAAGCAATTGACCTTGCAAACGTATTACGTGCAGGGAAATTACCTGCCTCTGCAGAAATTATTCAATCAGAAATTGTTGGTCCTTCTCTAGGGAAAGAGGCCATTCAAAGTGGAATGTATTCTTTCTTGATTGCCTTGTTAATCGTTCTTGTTTGGATGATTTTCTACTACGGCTCTTCAGGGATCTATGCTGATATCGCTTTGGCATTAAATATCTTGTTAATCTTTGGTATCCTAGCCGGTTTAGGTGCGGTATTAACCTTACCTGGTATTGCGGGGATCGTTTTAACCATAGGTATATCGGTAGATGCAAACGTACTAATCTTTGAGCGTATTCGCGAAGAATTACGCAAAGGGAAAGGCGCGCAAAAATCAGTGGCAGATGGATTTAACAATGCCTTGTCTTCTATCTTAGATGCGAATATCACCACGGGTTTAACGGCCTTGATCTTATTTGTCTTTGGTACAGGACCGATCAAAGGATTTGCAACAACCTTATTAATCGGTATTGGAACTTCTTTATTCACCGCTATTTTCATCACTCGTTTATTTGTAGACAGTCGCTTATTTAGCGGTAAGAAAGTAAGCTTCTCCACTAAAGCAACTGAAAACATTTTAGCGAATATTTCTTTCGCTTTCTTATCAAAACGCAAAGTAGCTTATGCTGTTTCTGGCGTATTGGTTCTTGTGAGTTTAATTTCTTTAAACTTCAACGGATTGAATCAAGGAGTTGATTTTGTAGGAGGACGTTCTTATACCGTTCGTTTTGATCAAATCATGAATCCTTCTGAAGTAGAAACTAGTTTGGTTGAGAGCTTTGGTAGTGCAGAAGTGAAGACTTTTGGTGATGACAATCAGTTAAAGATTACGACCAAATATAAAATCGACGAAGAAGGAACAGATATCGACCAAGAAATCTACAACAAGTTATACGACGCTTTACAAGGCTTCTTACCAGATGGCTATTCTTATGACGAATTTGTAAACGGTGCAGAAGATAAGACCGTAGGAATTATGTCTTCGATTAAAGTAGGTCCAACCATTGCAGATGATATTAAAAAGAACTCTTATTTAGCGGTTGTGGGATCACTTATCGTTGTGTTCTTATATATTCTCTTGCGTTTCCGCAAGTGGCAATTCTCACTAGGGGCAGTTGCAGCAGTATTCCACGATGTATTAATCGTATTAGGAATCTTCTCATTGACCTATAGCATCATGCCATTTAATATGGAGATCAATCAAGCATTTATTGCAGCGATCTTAACGGTAATCGGTTATTCATTGAATGATACCGTGGTGGTATTTGACCGTATTCGGGAGTTTACTAATGATCATCCTAAAGCAAAACTGGATGAAACGGTAAACAGTGCATTAAACTCTACCTTAAGTAGAACCTTAAATACCTCTTTAACTACCTTATTAGTGTTATTAGCGATCTTTGTCTTCGGTGGGGAATCTATCCGTGGATTTATGTTTGCCTTAATTGTAGGGGTGTTAGTAGGAACCTATTCTTCGGTATTTATTGCAACACCGGTGATGTTTGACACACAAAACAAAAAAGAAGAGTAAAGCATAGCTTTTACTATAGGAATAAAAAAAATCCCGGTTGATCCGGGATTTTTTTATGCCTTGTATTAAAGGTATTGTTTGATATGGTTGAGATGATGCTGTGCATGCCAAGCATAAAAGTACACCACTTCCTTTAGTGGAAAGTTTTCAGGACGTTCTGGATGAGCATATTCTCGTTCGAAGTCTTTTGCTGAAAGCTGTTCAAAAAAATAGGTCCAACGTTCGTGTACTCCCTCTAATATCTTGACACTCGCCTCAACATCTAAATGGAGCGCGTCTGGACTCTTTTCTGCCCAGTCTTGTTCTTGATATCCTTTAATGGTAGGAGTGTCTTCGAGAAAAGCATATTTACAACGCATATAAGAATGCATATGCGAGTCTGCAAGATGATGTACCAGTTGTTTGATGGTCCATCCTCCCGGGCGATAGGGCTGATTTAAATCCTCATTACTACAGCGTAATAAGACCGCTTTTAAATCGGTTGGAAAAGCTTTTAAAACGGCAATCGATGCGTTGAGTTCTTCTGCTAAGAAAACTTGTTTGGGTTGGTAGCGCCCTATAGGGTACTGCCATTGCTCTAGGCTAAGGGACATGTTAAGTGTTTACAGTTCGGGTGCGATACATCACAAATAATCCTGCAATAATCAACGGAAGGCTTAACCATTGTCCAGTTGATAATGCGGGTAGAAAGGTTTCAAATCCACCTTGGCTCGCTTTTACATATTCGATGACAAATCGAATGCTAAAGAGTGCGGTCATAAAAACGCCCACTAGGAAGCCGTCTTTTTGGCGAAGCCCTTTTCGATATAAATAACGCAAAAAGAAAAATAGCGCAAAATACAGTATTGCTTCATAGAGTTGTGCGGGGTGTCGCGGAAGCGATTCGCCTCTATTGACAAATACTACACCAAAGTTATTACCGGTAAAATCCCCCACAATTTCTGAATTGAAAAAATTTCCAATGCGCACAAATGCTCCGCCTAAGGTAGTAGGGATAATCAAACGATCTAAGATCCAAGCAAGCGGTTTGTAGGGATTGTTGCGTTGATATAAGATGATTCCTAATAAAATACCGATTGCCGCCCCATGACTTGCTAGACCTCTAAAGCCAACAAAGGAAAAGCCTCCGCCCGGTTTGCTAGCAATTGGTAATAAGATTTCCATTAAGTGATTTTGATAATAGGCCCAGTCATAAAAAAAGACATGGCCTAATCTCGCTCCTAATAGGGTTGAAATCACAATATAAGTAAGCATGGACTCAAGGGTTTCAACAGAGACCTTCTCTTTTTCATACATTTTTTTCATGATGTTAAAGCCTAAAACAAAGGCAATCACAAACATCAAGCTGTAATAATGAATCCCGAAGCTTCCGATTTTGAATAAGGTTGCACTGGGTTCCCAGAGAATTTTAAGTAAGTACATGCAGTTTGGTTTTGTATAAAAGTACCGAAAAAAAATGAAATTTCATTGACTAGGGAACAGGATCATGTCCGCCTTTTGACCAGGGATGACAACGCAAAATACGGTGAATAGTTAAGTAGCTTCCACGAAAAAGACCGTGCTTTTGCAAGGCTTCAATTCCATAGTGAGAACAGCTGGGGGTAAAGCGACAACTGGGAGGAAGCAGCGGGGATATAAGCCATTGATATCCTTTGATAAGCAGAATAAAAAGTGCTTTGATGGGATTTTTCATAAGCTTATAATCTAAAGCTAGTCCCGTCTTTTCCGTCTTTAAGTTGGATCCCTAAGGCAAGAAGTTGATCTCTAATCGCATCAGAAGTTGCAAAGTCTTTATTGTCTCTGGCTTTCTTACGCATTTCGATTAAGAGATTTACGGTGCCCTCTAGTGCGGTGCTAACTTTGTCATCAGATTGATCACTGCCAAAGCTTAAGCCCAAAACATCTTCAGTAAAGGCCTTCATCTTTTCTTTTAAAACAACTAAATCTTCAGAAGAAATTTTGGCAGCGCCATTCTTAATTGAGTTGATAAATTTAACGGCATCAAACAATTGTGCAATTAACAACGGACTATTAAAGTCGTCGTTCATGGCTTGGTAGCATTTTTCAACCCATGCATTTAGGTCAAAACCATCGGTCTTAGCAGCAGCTTCTATTTTGTCTAATAAGTTGATCCCTTCTGTCAAACGCTGAAAGCCTTTTTCTGAAGCGAGTAAAGCGTCTTCGCTTAAATCAACAATGCTGCGATAATGCGCTTGAAGTAAGAAAAAACGTGCTACGGCCGGTGAAAATGGCTTGGAAAAAATATCATTCTCGCCGCTAAACATTTCATCTGGTAAGATGTTGTTCCCGGTGGATTTCGCCATCTTTTTACCGTTGAGGGTAAGCATATTAGCATGTAGCCAATAATTGACAGGAGAAGTTTTATTGATTGCTTCTGCTTGAGCAATTTCACATTCGTGGTGCGGGAACTTTAAATCCATTCCACCTCCGTGGATGTCAAATTGTTCTCCTAAGTATTTTGTACTCATGGCGGTGCACTCTAGGTGCCAACCTGGAAAACCATCTCCCCATGGGGAGGGCCAGCGCATAATGTGCTGTGGTTCAGCTTTTTTCCAAAGCGCAAAGTCTTGAGGATTCTTTTTATCACTTTGTCCGTCAAGACTGCGGGTATTGTGAATTAAGTCTTCAATTTTACGACCACTTAACTTTCCGTAATGATTATCCTCATTGAATTTTAGAACATCAAAATAAACTGATTCATTCACCTCATAGGCATAGCCAGCTTCGATAATGCCTTTAATGATTTCTATTTGTTCAATGATATGTCCAGTTGCCGTGGGTTCAATGCTAGGAGGGAGGTTGTTGAGTTTCTTTAAGGTTTGATGAAAATCAACGGTATAGCGTTGAACGACTTCCATGGGTTCAATTTGCTCAATTCTTGCTTTTTTAGCAATGCGATCTTCTCCTTCGTCTGCATCGTTTTCTAAGTGACCAGCGTCTGTAATGTTACGCACATATCGCACTTTAAAGCCCAAATGTTTTAGGTAGCGATAGATAAGGTCAAAAGAGATAAAAGTGCGGCAGTTACCCAGGTGAACATTGCTGTATACCGTGGGGCCACAAACATACATGCCCACATAGTTTTCTGTAATGGGTGTAAAAACTTCTTTTTTACCGCTAAGGGAATTGTAAACTGAAAGCGTGGACATTAAAATTCCGTTTCTAATTTAATATAATCGAGAAATTCTTGCTTCTTTTCTTGTTGCTTGAACACTCCGCCAAACTCAGCTGTAACAGTACTGCTGGTGATATCACTAATGCCTCTTGCATTTACACAAAGGTGTTTTGCATCGATCACACAAGCGACGTCTTTAGTGTTGAGTACTTTTTGTAATTCTTCAACCACTTGCAGGGTTAATCTTTCTTGTACCTGTGGACGCTGCGCGTAATACTGCACAATGCGATTCATTTTTGACAATCCTACTACATTTCCATTTGAGATATAGGCGACATGAGCCTTCCCAACGATGGGTAAAAGGTGGTGTTCGCAAGTAGAGTAGAGGGTGATGTTTTTCTCTACTAAGATTTCCCCGTACTTGTATTTGTTGTCAAATGTGGAGGCTTTGGGTTTGTTGTCTGGATGTAGACCGCTAAAGATTTCTTTTACGAACATTTTAGCGACTCTTTTTGGGGTACCTTGAAGACTATCGTCTGTAAGGTCCATCCCAAGGGTATGTAAGATTTCACCTACCTTTTCTTGAATGATGTCAATTTTTTGATCGTCGTTCAAGTCAAAAGCATCTGCTCTTAAAGGGGTTTGCGCGCTACTCCCCAAATGATCGTCTCCGTGAGGGTCTTGATCTGCCAGCGTTAATTTCTCGATTTTCATAAGCAATAATGTGCTGCAAAGATAGCGAAAACATTACTAAAAGGGAAGGAATGTAAAATCGATTACAGTTTTAATCTATAGGTAAAAACCAAATTTAAATTGTCTTGATCTAATTGTAGTCTATCAGTCAAACCATCTGAAAATAAAGCCTGTTGCGTAGACAGGTCTTGTAACTGTACTGCGATGTCTAAATTACTTGCTCCAAAATTGTATCCTAACCCACCACTAATGATGGATTGACTGTTGTCAAAAGCGATACGGGAGGAACTTTCTGTGCTATATCCTGCACGAAGACTAATTTGTGGGCTAAGCCTAAATTCACCGCCTATTTGCAGGCGTTGATTTGTTTGAAAATTATCTTCGATTTGATTGTTTAAATCGATAAAATAGGTGTCATCTTCTGGAGAGAATTTGGCGCGGTTATGCGCCTTAATACTATAATCAAAACTGATTAGGCCAATATCGTTAATGATATAAGCAAGACTTCCTCTTATACTTCCTGGCGAATTGAATTTGTAGCCGGGTAAGAAGGTGTATATACCGCTTGCTGAAGGATTTAAATTTAAATCAAGCGCTTCATTTTCTGTTATAATTACGGTATTTAGCGATTGACCTATTTGGTCAGATAAGCGATAATAAGTTGGACTTTCGAGGCTTAAGCCTAAGCGAAGTTGAGCGGTTGCTTTATAAATTGCACCTAATTGAAAAGAGTTTGCTGTACCTAAGGTGATCAATTCGTTTGTAAAGTCTAACTGGCTAATCCCAGATTGAGGCCCATAGCCGTATTCATAAAAACGGCTGGTTTCACGGTATTCAACATTAAAGGTATTAAAGCTAAAGCCTAAATAGAGTTTGTCTTGATAAACCCCGCTTAGATTAATGGTGTATTTGTTTGTTCTACCGCTGCTAGTTTTGAAGTACTCATGCGTATATCCTGACGCTCCTGCTTGTGTATTACTGTTGTAAGAGCGGATATCAGGATTTGTTGGATCTGTTGTTCCCGCTAAAGGAATGGGGTTAATGACAAAACCTTCATAACCAAACAAAGCTTGCTGTGCTGGATATCCACTGAATTCACCTATATCGACATAGGCGGTATTAAAAGCTTCTCCCTCTAATCTTGAAATATCATTTAAATATTCTCCTTGTGCATAAAACAGGAAATATTGATCAATCCCGCGGTTAGGGTTGACCCCTAAGGCGCCAAAATTATTGTCGTAGTTGGCCGTCTTATTGTAATTAAAAGCAAAGCTCAGTTTTGACCAATCTCCATCAGCTTCTTCATTTAAGACTAAAACAATTCCTGCTTGATTTAGGGAGAGATCGTTACCGTTGTCTTCTTCGATGCCATTAAAATATGTTGTGGTATTCTTTAACTGAATTGAATTTAAAGACACCCCTACCTCAGAAAAGCCAAAGATAGAAGAGGCAGCAGGGTTTATTTCTATTGCAGAAAAGTCGCCGCCCACGGCGCCAAAAGCACCTCCCATGGCGGCAAATCTTGCACTGCCTTGAATTGTACTATTGCTGTATCGCTCTGCATCAAATAAAGTTTGTGCATTGAGTTGTGAAAATAGTAGACCTAGAAGAAATATTAAATTCTTTTTCATTGGAGTAGTAAAGGGTGTTAGTTATTGTCGTCTTCCGCTAGATCGGCCACTAGAAGAACGTCCACTGCTGCTAGAACGTCCTCCAGAGGACACTCTTGCTGGCGCTCGATAAGAGCTTGAGCTATTACTTCTAACATTTGAACTGGAGTTTCTTGTTGAAGAACTATTGTTGTAATTGTTACTTAAGCGATATTCTTTTGCAGCAGTGTTGCCACTGTCACTTTTAGAACTCGCGTTAGAATTAGATCTTCCCGCTGTATTAGCTCCTCTTCTTGCACGACTTTGCTGACTGTATTGTCTGGCCTGTGTTCTGCCATTAATCACTTGGACATCAAGTCCATTACCTTGTAATTTTCTAATCACCCGATCGATGTTAGAGCGGTTACTGTTCTCATTACTGCTTCGACTAGTTTGAGCTCTTCTTGGCGTATTGTTGAGCTGCTGACTTTGACGCACACTAGCGGTTCTTCCTTGTCGAACAAGATTAGGTAATTCGGTATTTGTACTTGCTGCTCTTGATTGTCTACTGTTAT
>JBDNAJ010000100.1:0-8242 GCA_039768455.1 Candidatus Arcticimaribacter sp. | reverse complement strand
GTAGCTGTTCCAATTTGGACAACATCAATATGTGGACTTAAGCCATTGATCAATAATTCGCTTGCAGATGCGCTGCGGCCACTTGTTAATATATAAACACGGTTTAAACTTAAACCTTGAATTGAAACTCCAGTATGAGTTGTGTCGACAAAGTAGTCATTTAAATCAAAATCATCACTTGGATCAGAATTGGAGTTGCGACTATCGAAATAAGCCATTAGCTTACTATTCCACTGTTGTTGTGCAAATATTGTTCCTGTGAATTGACCCGTAATTAAACTCGCTAAATAGGTACAAGTTCGTACAGAACCTCCTCCATTATATCTTAGATCAATCACCAGTTCGCTGATATTTTCGGATCTAAAATTGGCAAAAGCGTCAATAAGAGCTTGGTCGAAATCATATTCATTAACTCCATCATCATTGCTGTCAACTGCCCCGACAAATTTATTATACATCAAGTAGCCTAAACGTGTACCACTGTGATTAACAACAACGTTTTTGTGAATAGGCTCCTCTTGAAAATTTTCTTCTTTGACTAAGTTGATGCTAATATTTCTAGGCGTAACAAGATCTGCTGCTGCATCATAATTCACTAAATCAATACTATAGCTCATCGCTTGCCCATAGAGTAAAGAAATATAATTATCAAGATTGAGTTCTTGTCCATTGACTACGTTAAATAAATCTCCGCGAAGGACTCCTTTTGTTGCCGCGTCAGAATTGGGTAATACATAAGTTACTGCACCGATCAATGTCTCACAACCAGAACAACGGCGATAGAGCATAAACTTCATACCATTAGAGGCTGAAATTCCAGAGAGTTGATCTTCAAGGTTGCTGTAATCTGGATCGATCCAGCTAAAGCGATCAGCAGAGTGATTCAAACTATCAAAGAAATCTTCTGGGTCAGAAAAGGATTCTAAGTATGCGGTATATTCACTTTGGTTATCATCAATGGTATCACCTAAATTATCGACTTGCTCTTGCCAGTAGTACCACTGATTTAACCCCTTCCAGATATAATCATTAACCTCTGCATTATCAACAGTTGGCGTAGGTTCAACAACTACATTAATTTGATTATCGTCAATGTCAGGCTCTGAACATCCTGTAAAACTCAATCCTAAAATTAGGAGAACAAAAAGTGATTTTTTCATGCTTTTATTTAAGTGGAATGCAAATTAACAAGATATTTTTATATCTGAGCTATGCTTTCAAGTTTGTTATATCTTTATGCAAAGATTATTCCAAAATGAAAAAAGCCCTTACAATTTTATTTTTGCTATTTATCTCCCAAATTTCTGCTCAAAATGTTTTTGAACAGTATGGGGGAAATCCAGGTGTTACTAACCTCAATGTTAGCCCTCAAATGTTTCAATTATTGGGTAAGTTTAAAATAAGTACAGACGACCCCGAATCTCAAGCTTTTATCGAGATGATCCAAAGTCTAAAACGCTTTAGGGTCATGAGCACAAAAGAAACAGAAATCGCTACAGCCATGGAAAACTGGTTTCAAGATGAATTAAACACCTCTTCTTTAGAATCTGTTTTAAACATTACAGAAAAAGGAGTGAATGTTCGCTTTGGTGCCGTCTATGGCACAAAAGAAAGCACCGTTGATCGTTTAGTAATGTATGTCAAAGGCTTACAAGGCTATATTGATCAACGAGAGGATATTCAATTAGAAACCCAAACTCGTCTTGATTTTGTCTTACTCGAAATCAAAGGGAATATTGACCTGAATCAAGTGGGAACATTGACGAAGTTAATCGATATCCCTGGGGGAGAATATTTAGATGCTTTAGCCAATTAAAGCCCTGTATAATTAAAGGGAGAAATTGTTTTTAATTCTGCTTTGATCTTACTGTCAATTTCTAATTGATCGACAAATCGATGAATGGCTTCTTGATTGATCACATCATTGGTGCGGGTCAATTCTTTTAAAGCTTCATAAGGATTAGGATAGCCTTCTCTGCGCAAGATTGTTTGAATCGCTTCTGCCACTACCGCCCAGTTATTTTCTAAATCGGCTTTGATCTTATCTTCATTTAATAAGAGTTTTCCTAGTCCTTTAAGGGTAGACTGGAAACCTATTAATGAGTGTCCAAAGGGAATTCCTATGTTGCGCAATACCGTACTGTCAGTTAAATCTCGTTGTAGTCTAGAAATAGGTAGTTTTTCTGCTAGATACGCTAATAGGGCGTTGGCAATTCCTAAGTTTCCTTCAGAGTTTTCAAAATCAATAGGGTTGACTTTGTGAGGCATAGCCGAAGAGCCAACTTCTCCTTCTTTGATTTTTTGCTTGAAATAGTCCATAGAAATATAGGTCCAAATGTCACGATCTAAATCGATTAAAATGGTATTGATGCGCTTCATAGCATCGCATAAAGCAGCAAAATGGTCGTAATGTTCAATTTGTGTAGTAGGGAAGGAGTGGTGTAAGCCCAAACGATTTTCTACAAAATCAGTTCCAAAGGCTTTCCAATCCTGTTTAGGATAGGCCACAACATGAGCGTTAAAGTTACCAGTAGCTCCACCAAACTTTGCCGCATTTGGCACATCGAGCAAAGTAGCGCGTTGCGCTTCTAAACGCTTGACAAAAACAGCAAATTCTTTACCCAATCGGGTAGGTGAGGCAGGCTGACCGTGGGTACGTGCCAAAAGAGGAACTTCTTTATACTCTTTTTCGAGGGTTTTTAACTGCTCGATAAGTTCGTCTAGTTGAGGTAAGTAAACGTTAGATACCGCTTCTTTAATCGATAGCGGTATCGCGGTATTGTTAATGTCTTGAGAGGTTAAACCAAAGTGAATAAACTCTTTATAGTCATGAATTTCAAGACGATCAAATTCTTTTTTAATGAAATACTCAACGGCTTTCACATCGTGATTAGTCGTTTTTTCGATCTCTTTTACGTCTTTAGCATCCTCTTCAGTAAAGTGTTGATAGATACTGCGTAAGTCCTCAAATAAGGAAGGTTTAAAATCAGCTAACTGTGGTATGGGTAGTTCGCACAGGCCAATAAAATACTCGATCTCAACCCTAACACGGTATTGAATCAAGGCTTCTTCAGAAAAATAAGAAGCAAGTGATTTTGTCTTACTGCGGTAGCGACCGTCGATGGGAGAAATTGCGTTTAAAGCGGTGAGTTTCATAGTGAAAATTAAAGCAACAAAGATAGGGCTTCTATGGGAATCCCGGAATCAATTTTAAGAAATTTGGCGAACGACAGATCGAAATCCCGGACTGCTATTGGGTAAGCGTTGTTCTATATACGCTTGCAGTTCTCCTTCAATCCAATCTTCGTGATTCCTGAAAAAATGTAAAGTTTTCATGCTAAAAGCTAACGCCGCAGCTTTTTCTGCTTCCAACATATAATCAAAACACAAAGTCACGATTTGATCTCGCTGTGTTTGATCAATGCTTTCGCGCCTTTTTTTATCCTTGCAATAATGATAAAGCAATTTGATCATAGGGCGGCGTTTACTCTCGTGTTTTTGCTGCGCAACACCGGTTAAAAATTCTGAAAATAAAGGACTTAGTAGAGCTAGTTTTTCAAGGGTGTATTTTTCTAAAACCCATGCCGCAACAATATGTTTACGTTGTTGATCTGGAGCACAAGCTAAAGCAAAAAGTTCTTGAAAGTAGGCTGGATTTTGATCGATAAAAGCCGCTCCTTTTTCACGATCGGCAACAGAAGCATAGAATTGTAGTAATAAATCCTCTAGAGGGCTCATGACTATAACTGTAGAATCTTGAATTCTTCATAGCAGCCACTAATGGCTTCAAGGATTTGAAGGTCATTCGCCTCTTTGATAAAGGTATTCGAGTAGTTGCAATTGCGCAAAATTTCTTCCAGATTAACCCGTTCAATCCCTAGAAGTTGAACTAATATTTCACGGTCAAATTTTGTACCCAACAAGTTTTTAATGGCATCATCCTCTCTCATCTTTTTCAGCTTCCGCATTTGTTTTGGGTTTTTCCCAAAGAGATTATAGAGAAAGTCTGCTGGATTAAATAGAGAACCTATCGCCTTAGAAATCGAAGATCGATTGCGGTTCCCCGCTTCATAACCCGACTGTGGTAAGCCAGGGATGTTGTAACGCCCTGCTGGATTTAGGGGGACTTTACTCACGTCGATATCTAAGTAACCGGTTAATTGATATGGGCGAACAACGACTTCTTCTAGTGCAAAAGACAACTGTGTTAATCGAAAGATGGGAAGCCCAAATTTGATCATATCATTACTCACAGGAACCTTGAGGGGTTTATATCCCAAATAAGAAAAGTAAAGGGTGTCTTGCGCTTTGACTTCAATTTCAAAGACTCCTTCATTATTTGTGATCGCACCTTGGACAGAACTTAGGTTTAAAACGTGTACACTGGCCATAAACTGGTCAGTAATATCGTTTTTCACCTTTCCTTTTAAAAGTCGACTAGGTATTTCTTGCGCAAAGACAAGAGACCAGCTGCACAATAAAAGAAGTGTTAGATGTAATCTATACCGCATAAAGACAAAAGTAACAAGAAAAAGTTGAGTCTCCCTTAAACAAAAGACATAAACATTTTTTTAACGCCTACTTCTTCTGCCAAAGCCAGAAGGTTTGCCTCCGCCACCTTCTCTTCTCTTTTTCTTGCCTCTATCAAAACCGCCGTCGTTGTTGTTGAACTTTTTGCGATCAGAACGTTGGCCACCGCCACCGCCAAAGTTTTTGCGTTTACTACGACCGCCACCTCCACCACGTGGAGCTTTTTCAGATACTTCTACATTGATGTAGCGACCGTCTAGTTGAAACTCGGTAAAGGTTTCTAGTACTTTATCCTTTTGGCTATTTGGGGTATTGAAGAAAGAAAAGCTATCCATTACATCAACATGGAAAATATCATCTTGATCTAGTGATAAGGTTGCCTTTAAAAAGTCTTTTAAGTGCATCCAGTTGTAGTCATCACGTGCACCTACATTAATAAAGAAACGCGTACTTTCTTTTTTGTTGTGTTTGACTTTATCACGACCGCCTTCTCCTCGATCTCCACCACTGGTGTTGAGGTCTTTGGCATTTTTATAATAATCGTGGAAACGAGCAAACTCAACAGAAACTAAACGTTGAATCAATTCTTCTTTACTCAAATCATTTAATACCTCTTCTACCTTAGGAAGGTAAGGAGTGATTTCTTCGTTGATTTGTGTTTGATGAATTTTTTGGGCTAAATGATATAATTGCGTTTCGCAAATTTCAATTCCCGTAGGAATCTTTTTCGACTCGATTTTCGATTGAATGATTTTTTCAATCGTTCTAATTTTACGCGATTCACTAGAAGTTACAATGATCATTGAAACCCCTTTATTTCCCGCACGCCCAGTACGACCAGAACGGTGGGTATAGGTTTCAATTTCGTCGGGTAATTGATAATTGATAACGTGTGTAATATTGTCTACATCAATCCCACGCGCAGCAACATCTGTTGCAACCAGCATTTGAATTTGTTTGTTGCGGAAAGATTTCATCACCATATCGCGTTGGTTCTGACTTAAATCTCCGTGTAAGGCACCGGCATTGTATCCGTCTTCAATTAATTTTTCTGCTACGCGTTGCGTATCGCGCTTGGTACGACAAAACACAACAGAAAAGATATCAGGGTGTGCATCGGCAAGGCGTTTTAAGGCCGGGTAACGATCACGTCCAGATACTTGATAGTATTCGTGCTTGACATTTTTTGTTCCTGCATTTTTAGTCCCTACTGTAATTTCTTCGGGTTGGTACATGAACTTTTTAGCGATGGTCGCCACTTCTTTTGGCATGGTTGCCGAAAAGAGCCAAGTGCTTTTATCGTCTGGCGTATTAGAAAGGATAGCGGTGATGTCTTCAAAGAAGCCCATGTTGAGCATCTCATCTGCTTCATCTAACACACAGTATTCTACTCTAGAAAGATCTACCATTCTACGGCGAATCATGTCTTGCATTCGCCCTGGAGTGGCCACAAGGATCTGTGCGCCTTTCTTTACATTTTTAGCTTGATCTGTAATGCTCGCACCACCATAGATGGCGACAACATTAATGCCTTTAATGTATTTGGAATAATTTTTTAATTCTTGGGTAATCTGCAAACACAACTCACGGGTAGGGGATAAGATTAACCCCTGGGTGATTTTGCTTTTTGCATCAATTTTCTGAAGCATTGGGAAGCCAAAAGCTGCTGTTTTACCAGTTCCTGTTTGTGCTAAAGAAACAACGTCCGTTTCTTTTTCGAGCAATAAGGGAATGGTTTTGGCTTGGACATCAGAAGGGGTTTCAAACCCCATGTCGTCAATGGCTTGTAAAATTTCTTCACTAAGCCCTAATTCTTGGAATGTATTCATTGCCGCAAAGGTACGGTAGTTTAATGGATAAAATAGTCTTTATGCTCTTTAATCCCGTTAATCGATAATTTCTTTCAATCGACTTAAAAACAGTTGAGTAGCTTTTGCGCGATGGCTGATTTTATTTTTTACATTACTCCCTAATTGTGCAAAGGTTTGCCCATAGCCTTGCGGAATAAAAATAGGATCATAACCAAAGCCTCCTTCCCCGCGCTTTTCGTTGATTAAAGCACCTCGAACCACGCCTTCACAATCCCATTCTTGCCCATCGATACAAACGGCGATCACGGTGCGAAACTGTGCTGTTTTGTCAGGATGGTTTTTAAGATTTTCCCAAACCTTTTGAATATTGGCCTCGTTATCTTTTTGAGGCCCGGCATAGCGGGCCGAAATGACTCCGGGGGCTCCATCTAATGCATCGATCTCAAGACCAGAATCATCGGCAAAGCAGTTTAAGCCATAGTGGGTTTTGACATGACGCGCTTTGATGTAGGCGTTTTCCTCTAGGGTGCTTCCTGTTTCTTCGATCTCTTCGGTGCAGCCAATATCGGTCAAACTAAGAAGTTCAATATGGGCTGGAAGCAATTGTTTTACTTCTTCGAGTTTGTTATTGTTGTGGGTGGCAAAAACTAATTTCATTAGCGGTGATGATAAGGTTCGTTTTTTAATATGGTATGGGCGCGATAGAGTTGTTCAACAAAAAACAGTCGCACCATTTGGTGTGAAAAGGTCATGCTGGATAAGCTGATTTTCTGTTGGGCACGGGCATAAATATCTGCCGAGAAACCATACGGTCCCCCAATGATAAAGACCAAGCGTTTTACCCCAGAGACCTGCTGCTTATTGATCCAGTCTGAAAATGCAACAGAGCTAAAGCTTTTTCCGTTTTCATCTAATAAGACGATACGATCTCCAGCGTTTAATTGTTTTTCTAAAGCTTTTCCTTCGGCTTCTTTTTGTTGTTTTTCGCTTAGATTTTTACTGTTTTTGATATCGTCAATAACGACTAAAGAAAACTTAGTATAGTGTTTTAGTCGATTTTGATACAGTTCGATCAATTGCTTTAATTCCGCCTGATCGGTTTTTCCTACGCAAAGCAGTACACATTCCATGGCAGCAAAAATACAAAGGGAAAGAGGTATATCCGTGTGAAATGCATTAATTTTGAAGAAACTACTTTAGGTGAGTAATCAATGGACGTCTTTCCCTGGCATTAAACAAATCATCGCATTTTTGCGCTTGTTGCGTATTCCTGGCTTAAAAGGATTTTCAATGTATGAGTTGTTAGAAATGTATATAGTGGGAATCATTAAAGGGGCGTTAACGGCGCGAGCGGGCTCTATTTCCTTTAGCTTCTTTATGGCTTTATTCCCCTTCTTGCTTTTTGTACTGAACTTAATCCCTTTTATCCCAACCGTTTTTTCGATAGAGAATTTTGATGTGGTTTTATTGGATTTTATCGAAACCCTCTTGCCAGCAGATACCCACGGCTTTTTTAACGAAATCTTTCAAGACATTCAAAGCAAGCCTCGTGGGGGATTACTCTCTTCGGTTTTTATTTTATCGATTGTTTTATCGGCTAACGGAGTCAATTCGATTTTTACCAGTTTTGAGGTGTCTTACCACGTCAAAGAGTTGCGCAATATTTTTAAGCAGTATTTGTTTGCTTTAGGGGTAAGTGTGCTTTTAGCATTCTTGCTATTGGTTGCAGTGATCTCTTTTATTTATTTTAAACTAGCCTTGCAAAATGTATTGCCAGAGGCCATGGATTGGGTGCTGTTTGGGCAAAACATTTTCTTTATTATCCTGACCTATTTCTCTATCTCGATTTTGTATTATTTTGGCACCATCGAAGGAAAACTTACCCACTTTTTCTCTCCCGG
>JBDNAJ010000099.1:0-3509 GCA_039768455.1 Candidatus Arcticimaribacter sp. | reverse complement strand
GCTGCCCGTGCTTTCTTTTACAAAAATCTGGGATGAGATCCATAGGCCCGGGGCGGTAAAGGGCTACAAGTGCGATAATGTCTTCAAAACAATCGGGTTTTGCTTGCTTGAGCATATCCTTCATACCTCTTGATTCAAGCTGAAAAACTGCCGTCGTATTCGATGCTTTTAAAAGATCAAATGTAGGCTTGTCGTCAATTGGAATAGACTCTAATTGTAATGGGTCCTCTCCTTTCTGCGAGCGGATACGGTTGGCATTTTCCAACGCCATGGCCACAATGGTTAATGTCCTTAGTCCCAAGAAATCAAACTTCACCAAACCTACTGCCTCCACATCATCCTTATCAAACTGACTCACAATACCTTCGGCGCCTGGTTGGCAATATATAGGGGAGAATGCTGAGATTTTCGTTGGGGCAATAAGTACGCCTCCTGCATGCATACTGACATTTCTCACCAACCCTTCTAAACGTAATGCTAAATCAAAAAGCTCTTTAACCTCCTCTTCTTTTTTGATGCGGTCTTTAATTTGAGGTTCTTTCTCAATGGCATCTTTCAAGGTAATGCCTAATTCTAGTGGGACCAATTTCGCAATGGTATCCACAAAATTATAAGGAAGATCTAATACTCTTCCAACATCCCGAAGTACTGCTTTGGCGGCCATGGTACCGAAAGTAGCGATCTGTGAAACGGAGTCTGAGCCGTACTTTTGTTTAACATAATCAATCACCCTATCCCTGCCTTCTTGACAAAAATCAATATCAAAGTCAGGCATAGATACACGATCGGGATTCAAAAACCGTTCGAAAAGTAGATTGTAAGCAAGGGGATCTAAATCAGTAATTCCCAAACTATAGGCAACAACTGATCCCGCACCCGAGCCTCTGCCCGGTCCCACAGGAATGTGATTGGATTTAGACCAATTAATAAAGTCAGCAACAATAAGGAAGTATCCGGCGTACCCCATCTCATTAATTACCTTCACTTCAAAGTTAAGTCGGTCGAGGTATTTAGGTATTTGATCCTCTCTTTCCTTAGGATCTATGTAGAGGTCTTCTAAGCGCTGATCTAAGCCTTTTTTTGCCTCAATCAGAAGATAGTCCTCGATCTTTGTGCCGTTGGGTATAGGGAAATCTGGAAGGAAAATTTCACCTAACTGAAACTGAAAATTACAACGCTTAGCAATGTTGACCGTGTTATGGGTGGCGGAGGGAATATCATGAAACAGCTCTAGCATTTCTTCTGGGGTTTTAAAGTACTGCTCCGGGGTAAAATCTTTGGGTCGCCTTTGGTCCGCAAGAACATACCCATCTGCAATACAGGTTTTAGATTCGTGTGCCCTGAAGTCATCGGTATGCATAAATTGGATAGGGTGGGTAGCAACCAGAGGCACTTGATTATTAACCGCCAAAAAAATCGCTTTCTGGATGTATTCTTCTTGTTTTTTTTTCCTTGCATCGGATCCGTATCGTTGAATCTCTAAATAAAACCGGTCCCCAAATACTGCCTTCCAAGCACTTAACTCTTCTTGAGCTTCATCGATTTTATTTTGATCTAAAAGATAGCCAATGTTGCCCTTGAGTGCCCCCGAGAGGGCAATCAAACCCTCATGGGCATTTAGAACCCAGCTTTTCTTTAGTATTGCTTTGCCACGAGACTGATTGGTTAAAAAGGCTTTTGACAACAGTTCCGATAAATGAATATAGCCTTGCTGATTCTGACAAAACAATGCCATCCGATACGGCTGATCGGGATTAGTCTCATTTTCTATCCAAACATCACATCCCAGTATAGGCTTAATGCCTGATTGCGTTGCCGCCTTATAAAATTTAACTGCTCCAAATAAATTACTAAGGTCGGTCAGTCCCAGCGCAGGCATACCGGTGTCCACCGCTTTTTTAATGTACTCAGGTATTCTGACTATACCGTCAGTAATAGAGTATTCGCTATGGCAGCGAAGGTGAATAAAAGATGGTTGAGTAGAATCTGACATATTAAATTATTTTACCTGAGAAGCTTTGGTAGAATGTTTTCAATTACTAATTTTTTAGATTATTTTTTAAGGAGAATATTATGAGTCAAGTCACACTAAAAGGAGAGGCAGTATCAATTGGTGGCACCTTTCCAGCACCCGGTTCGGTAGCGCCCGATTTCCTCCTAGCCAACATTAAACGCGAAGATGTAAGCCTTAATGACTATGCGGGTAAAAAGAAAATATTAAATATTTTTCCTAGCGTCGATACACCAACCTGTGCTTTATCGGTCAAACGATTTAATGATGAGGCGGCAACACTAGACAATACCGTAGTTCTTTGCATATCAGCTGACCTACCTTTTGCACAAAAGCGATTCTGTGGTGCTGAGGGAGTTGAAAGTATTGAAACACTTTCTGCTTTTAGGGATGTTGCTGGGTTTACCCATGCTTATGGTGTCGCTATCTTAGATAGTAGTTTGCGAGGTCTTACCTCACGAGCGGTAATAATATTAGATGAATCGAATAAAGTAATTCACAGTTAGCTTGTTGCAGAGATAACAGAAGAGCCTAATTATGAAAATGCCTTAAGTGCATTTAAATAAACTACTCCATTACTTTCGGTTGCTGCCTGCAACCATCTTGATTTCAAACAAACGGCAATCCAAGGCCCCGTTATATAATGGGGTCTTTTTGCTTGGTGATAGGCGCATTAATTTAGGCATTCTAAAATCGTTCGTCAGAAAATAGGTTCGCCATCCAGCGAATGATTGCTTGAGGCTGGTTGCCCATTCTGGGTAAGCACTATCTAATTCCTCTCCTATGCGTTCACCGTAGGGAGGGTTCGTCACTAAGACGCCTTCGCTGTAAGGTGGGGTTATTTCTGAAAACTGTTTGCATACCAACTGTACTGAATTTTCAAAACCCGCTAAAGTAAGATTTTTCTTGCTGACTCGAATAGCACGAAGGTCTTTGTCTGAGCCGTAAATTTTCAAGAAATCTTTTTTTGTCACCTGATCCATATAGGTTTTTTTTATGGTGGAAAATAAAATATTGTCAAAACTTTTCCATGCCATGAAGCCAAAGTTTCGATTTAGCCCAGGGGCTTGATTGGATGCAATCATCGCCGCCTCAATCAAAAAAGTGCCGCTCCCACACATAGGATCTAAAAACGGTTCGCCTGGGTTCCAACCAGATAACTTAATAATACCTGCAGCCAGATTTTCTTTGATGGGCGCTTCAACACTTGCTGTTCTAAAACCTCTTTGGTGCAACGGTGCACCAGAGGTATCTATATAGAGAGAGAAATTATTCTTTTCTAAGAAAAGATGTATTCTAATGTCTGGATCTCTTACCTCAACGTCAGGTCGCTTACCCGTCTTCTCTCGAAAAATATCACATACGGCATCCTTGATACGCAAGGTCATAAAGTCGATACTTTTTAAAGGGCACTGAATAGCAGTAGTGCTAACTTTAATGGTTTTTTCCAGGGCAAACCATGCGGTCCATTCTACCGAAAGAGCTGCGTTAAAAATAT
>JBDNAJ010000098.1:0-16863 GCA_039768455.1 Candidatus Arcticimaribacter sp. | reverse complement strand
GGTGGTAATATTAGAAGGAAGATTGTTTTTGTATTTCTGATTGATCGCAGACATAGCCTCGCTCACATCGTTTTTAAAGTCATTGCTGGTGGCAATAATGATGAGGTTTTGCGGTAAATCGCTGAGTTTCTTTTCTTGAATTTGACGATTACAGATTAATATTGCTCCTTTATTGGCAATTAAATACTCACAATGCATTACAAATGCTTTTGGAGCAGTGGTATTGTTTTCCAATTTAAAAAAAGAAGAAAGCACATTGTTTTGTCCAACAACATCTTCTGATGACCAACCGTTTTCTTGTAGAATTTGCTGAAAGTAAAAAGATGTACTCTGGGCGTCTTCACAATAGACAAACTTTCCTCCACGCTGCGTAAAGTTATGGGCAAATTGGATTTCTTTAGCATCGCTTTTTTCTGGAAGATATTGACTTTGATCCTTCTTTTTTTTAGGCTTGTTTTTCCCGAAAAGTTGATCAAAAATCCCCACTTATTATGCCTCTTCTGTTGCTTCCTCTTCTGTATTCTCTTCTTCTGTTGTCTTTTTATCGTAAGGACGTTCTCCTAGAATACTGACTAAATCATCTTTAAAGATGACTTCTTTTTCGAGAAGTCGATTCGCTAATTCTGTCAATTTATCTTGATTTTGATTGACTAAATCACAAGCGCGTTCATATTGTTTTTCAACAATTTTAGAAATTTCTTTATCGATTTTCTGTGCGGTTTCCTCAGAATAAGGTTTTGAAAAGCTATAGTCAGATTGTCCACTAGAGTCATAGTAAGTGATGTTTCCAATCTCATCATTTAGTCCATAAACAGTGACCATGGCTTTAGCTTGACGAGTAACCTTTTCTAAATCGCTTAAGGCTCCTGTAGAGATTTTGTCAAAGATGACTTTCTCTGCAGCTCTACCGCCCAGCGTAGCACACATTTCGTCTAGCATTTGTTCTGTTCGAACGATCATTCGTTCTTCTGGTAAATACCATGCCGCACCCAGCGACTGTCCACGGGGAACAATTGTAACTTTTACTAATGGAGCAGCGTATTCTAATAACCAACTCACCATGGCATGACCTGCTTCGTGGAAAGCAATGGTTTTCTTTTCTTCTGGGGTGATGATTTTATTTTTCTTTTCAAGACCACCAACGATACGGTCAACTGCATCAAGAAAGTCTTGTTTCCCTACAGATTTTTTATTTTTTCTAGCAGCGATTAAAGCCGCTTCGTTACAAACATTGGCGATGTCTGCTCCAGAAAAACCAGGGGTTTGTTTTGACAGTAAGTCAACGTCAAGTGTTTTTGTAGTTTTTAAAGGTTTTAAGTGCACTTTAAAGATTTCTTTACGCTCGCGAACATCGGGAAGGTCAACATAGATTTGACGATCAAATCGACCTGCACGCATCAAGGCTTTGTCAAGTACATCTGCACGGTTGGTAGCAGCTAGAATAATCACGTTAGTGCTGGTCCCAAAACCGTCCATTTCTGTCAATAACTGGTTAAGGGTGTTTTCGCGTTCATCATTCGATCCCGTCATATTGTTTTTTCCTCTGGCTCTTCCTATAGCATCAATTTCATCGATAAAAATGATCGCTGGGGATTTGTCCTTTGCTTGCTTAAAGAGGTCTCGAACTCTAGAAGCACCAACGCCCACAAACATTTCAACAAAATCTGATCCAGAGAGAGAGAAGAAGGGGACTTTGGCTTCGCCTGCAACAGCTTTAGCCAACAATGTTTTTCCTGTTCCAGGTTGACCTACTAAGAGGGCTCCTTTTGGGATTTTACCTCCCAGTACGGTATATTTTTGAGGGTTTTTAAGAAAGTCTACAATTTCTTGTACTTCTTCTTTTGCGCCTTCTAAACCAGCGACATCTTTAAAGGTCACTTTTACATCGGTTTTTTCATCAAAAAGCTTTGCTTTTGATTTCCCGATATTAAAGATTTGTCCACCAGCACCGCCGCCACCGTTTCCAGACATACGTCTCATGATGAATATCCAAACAGCTACAATGACAATAATCGGGAGAAAGCTTAAGATGACATCAAAGAATTTATTTTCTATGGTCACGAACTCATAGCTAAATTCAACATTGTTAGCCTTAGCGCGTTCTAATTTTTCTTGGAATAATTTTAAATCACCAAACTCAAATGAATAATGAGGCCCCTTAACATTAACTTCGCCTAAAAAGTTTTCTTTTTTCAACGCTTGATGATCAGATTTTTCAAGTGCGCCGGGTTTTAAAAAGATTCGCGCAGTTTTTTCATTTTGAATCAAGACACGATCAATATCACCATTATTGAGATAACGTTCAAAAGCAGAGGTGTTTGTCGTTCCTTCGGATTGTAAATTTCCATCACCAAAAAAACTTAGACTCAGCAATAGAACGATGACTATTCCATAGAGCCAATAAGGATTAATTTTCGGGGTATTTTGTTTTTTCTTTTTCGTCATTTTTTAATAATTAGAGGCAATGGGGGTTGTTTCAGCATCTCCCCATAATTCTTCAATATTGTAGAATTCACGGGTTGGTTTTTGAAATACATGCACCACTACATTAATATAATCCATAAGGACCCACTCGGCGTTATCTTGACCTTCTGTGTGGTAGGGTTTTTCTTTCAGTGCTTTACTGACAATTTTTTGGATAGATTGAACAATGGCAGCAACGTGGGTATTTGATGTGCCAGAACAAACGACAAAGTAATCACATACAGTATTGTCTAGCGGTCTTAAATCCAGTAATTTGATGTCCAGTCCTTTTACTTCTTCTACGCCCAAAATGATTTGTGCGATAAGGTTGTCAGCGGCGTTCGAAGTTTTTGTCATTAATATTTTTAGTTTTCACAAATTTATTACTTTCTTAGAGACAATACGGTAACAAATGTCATATTTCAAAATTAACAAAATTGATGCCATTGACTCCACTAATAGGGCACTTAAACGGCAATACCATGCATCTAAATTAGTGCATGGAGAACTTTTATGGGCACTAGACCAGCAAAAAGGGAAGGGGCAAAGGGAGAGTCAATGGGTCTCTGAACCGAACAAGAATCTCACTTTCTCATTTTTTTTATCTCCAGAAAAATTGACTTTGCCTACTGTTTTTGTGCTTAATTGCTGGGTCGCTTTAGCGGTGAGAAGTGCCTTGATTTCTTTTGGGATTCCTGCTGTCAGTATAAAATGGCCAAACGACATTTTGTCAGAGAATAAAAAAATTTGTGGTCTCCTAATCGAAAACCTTTATCGTGGGAGTAAATACAATGGCAGTATTGTGGGAATTGGTTTAAATGTGAATCAATTAAATTTCCCAGATTTAAAACGGGCAAGTTCTATGCATTTAGCCACAGGTAGACCATTTGAGATTGAAGAAGTCTTACTCAAAATTTTAGCAGACCTCAGCTTTTATTTGACTTCAGGGATTACTGTTTCAGATAGTTTTAGTGCATTTAACAAAGCGCTCTTTGGGCTGGGTAAAAAAAGAAGTTTTATAGCAGAAGGTCAAGCTTTTCAGGCCACTGTTGATTCGGTTAATGAACAGGGGGAATTAGTCTTGAAAACAGTAGATGGTCAATTCAGGACTTTTCAACACAAAACAGTGGAGTGGGTGTATTAAGGCGTCCAGTTAGCGGGGTCTTTTCTCCATAGCGAGAGGGCAGCTAATTGTTCGTCTGTGATGGCTTTTTCTTGATTCGCAAATTGTAATAAGTGATCGTAATTACTCAAGGTGTGTAATTGAATGTTTTCTTTGCCGAAGTTTTCTTCAGCGACATTAAAGCCATAAGAGAATAAGGCTAGCATGCCTAAAACCTCAAAATTTTGTTGTTTAATCGCTCTAACGGCATTTAGACTACTTTTCCCGGTACTGATTAAATCTTCGATTACGACAATAGGTTTGCCTACAGGAGCATGTCCTTCGATTTGATTTTGACGCCCGTGCTTTTTAGGTTCTGGTCGAACATAGATAAAAGGCAAGTTTAATTTTTCAGCGACTAGCATCCCAATGCCAATTGCCCCAGTAGCCACTCCTGCGATGGTCACATTAGTTCCATAAAGTTTTTCTACTTGTTGTGCTAAATTGACGGCTAAAAAATCCCTAACTTCAGGATATGATAGCGCTAGACGGTTATCGCAGTAAATTGGAGATTTCCATCCACTCGCCCATGTAAATGGGTTTTCAGGATTCAATTTTATTGCATTAATTTGTAATAGATGTTGCGCTGTTGCAGCTGCCGTTTGTTTACTATAAATCATACACAAATGTATAAAGTATTTTTTAATCAAAAGCCAATCATTTTAACGACTTCATTAGTTGAACAAACCCAAGAGAGCCCCGTCTTTTTTTTGAAATTCGCCCATAAAAAAAGTATTATAACTGCGCTTAAATCAAAGAAAGTAAAGCAGTTGTACCTCTATCACGCTAAAGAAGAGAAGATGTGGCAACTGTTTTATAACCTTTTTAAAGTAATTGAAGCCGCAGGCGGAATAGTGCAACACAGGAAAACTAAAAAGTTTTTGTTTATCTATCGCAATAATAAATGGGATATTCCAAAAGGTAGAATAGAGCAAGATGAATCTGTTCGCGCTGCTGGGATAAGAGAAGTTGAAGAGGAAACTGGAGTAGAAAACTTAAGTATCACAAAATCGCTTCCCACTACCTTGCATATGTTTCATCGCAATGGGAAATACCGTTTAAAGAAAACCTATTGGTATGCGATGGAAACTGATTTTGAAGGTGCATTGCAACCACAAGAAGAGGAGGGAATCCAAAAAGCAGAATGGGTAAAAAAAGATAAAGTTTCAGCTTTGTTTAAAAACGCTTATGCCAACATACAACTCCTTTGGGATATGGCTAAATTATAGTTTTACAGCCGCTGGAACCATCGAAGAGTAATCTCCTTTAAAGTGAATTACTTCTCTTACTATACTGCTACTGATAAATGAGGTATCTGCAGAGGTGAGCAAAAACACCGTCTCAATATTAGATAAACGACGATTTACCTGAGTAATGGTTTTTTCAAATTCAAAGTCTGCAGGATTGCGCAAGCCTCTTAAAATAAAGTTTGCTTCAATTTTCTCGCAATAATCAACGGTTAGCCCCTCATAGGTGTCCACCTTGATTTTTGGTTCATCAGCAAATGTCGCTTCAATAAATGCCTTGCGTTGGTCGAGTGAAAACATGTATTTTTTAGTTGAATTGACTCCTATCGCAATAATCAATTCGTCAAATAAAGGAAGCGAACGGCGAATAATATCAACATGACCCATGGTGATGGGGTCAAAAGAACCGGGAAAAATAGCACGTTTCATACGTTAAATTTAGGCTTTTTTAGCTAAGCTATTATTGATTACCCCTGTAATTAATTCACTCAAGGAAATTCCAGCTGCTTCTGCTTGTTGCGGAATAATGCTTTGAAGGGTCATTCCAGGGATAGTATTAATCTCTAATAAATGAGGTGTGCCGTCTTGAAAAATAAATTCCGAACGAGTGATTCCTTTTAGGCCAAGGGTTGTATAGAGCTCTTTCGCCATTTTTTTGGCTTTAGCCTCCCATGCTTCAGGAAGATTAGCTGGAGTGATCTCTTGAGATTTTCCTTCGTATTTTGCTTCATAATCAAAGAAATCATTTTCGCTAATGATCTCTGTAATAGGTAAAACACGTACTTCTCCTTCCCATTCTAAAACCCCTACCGTAATCTCTCGTCCTTCCAGCGCAGCTTCAATCAAGACCTCTTCGTCTTCTTTAAATGCGCCTGCTAATGCAGCGGGTAATTCTTGTTCATTCATCACTTTGTACACCCCAAAGCTGCTTCCGGCGCGATTGGCTTTTACAAAACAAGGAAAGCCTACTGCGGTGCTAATTTTTTCAGCGGTAATATCTTCTCCTTTATTGACACTTAAACGTTTTGCAGATGGAAATCCATGCGCATTGGCCACCTTTAGGCACGCTCTTTTGTCATAGGTGAGTGCTGCCATTTTTGCATCACAACTGGTATGGGCAATATTTCTTTCTTCAAGATAAGCCGCTAATTCTCCATTTTCTCCTGGTGCGCCGTGAATCATGTTTACCACACAGTCAAAAGCCATGCTTTGCCCGTCTTTATTAAAGTGAAAACTTTCTTGATCCAAAGGATATGTTCCCCCTTTAGGGTCTATAACTGTCCACTGCGACGCATTAACGTCTATGTGATAATAGTCATGCTCCCCGTCTTTTAGTGCATCAAAAACAACTTGACCACTTTTTTTTGAAATAGCGTGTTCTGAGGTGTATCCACCACTAGCAACTCCAATGATTTTCTTCATGCCATAAAAATAGCAATCGTTTTGTAAAGGAGCGACCTTTATCTCTATCAATCACAAAGGGTTTCTTATCTTTACGCCAGAATTTAAGAAATGAATTATTTACGTTTTTTGTTTAGCAAAGTATTTCTAAGGCAATTAGGTTTTGCTTTTATTGCCGGCTGTTTATTGCTTGTAGGGATTTATTACGGTCTTGATAAAATAACAGAGAACAACAAACATATAGAGGTGCCAGATTTTGAAACCCTTTCGATACAAGAGATTCCTGAAATAGTGGAACGCTTTGAACTGCGTTATGAAGTCTTAGATTCGGCAAAATTCAATCCCAATTATCCTCCTTATGCAGTAATCGAGCAAAGCCCAAAAGCAGGATCAGCGGTAAAACGCGGAAGAAAAATTTATTTTACTTTAAACCCTTCTGGGTACCGTAAACTAAAAGTGCCAAATGTAATTCAAATCACAAAGCGAAATGCCGAAACACGCCTTACAGCAGTAGGCTTTAGCTTAGGAGAAATTTCTTACAGAGATAATATTGGAAGAGATATGGTCCTAGAAATGCGATATAACGGAGAGAAAATCCAACCAGGTATGGTGTTGCCAAAAACATCAAAAATAGATCTAGTTTTAGGCAATGGAAAACGATAACTACCCAGAAGATGACTTTCGCGAAGAAAGTTTACACGAACATTTTTCTTTTACTGCAGATAAAGGGCAAGAGCCTTTAAGGGTAGATAAATATTTGATGAATCGCATTGAAAATGCGACCCGAAATAAAATCCAAAACGCTGCAAAAGAGGGAAGTATTTTTGTCAATGACACTGCGGTTAAGTCAAACTATAAGGTCAAAGGCGGGGATGTAGTTCGGGTATTATTTGGGCATCCTCCACATGAAAATTTATTGGTGCCAGAAGATTTGCCCCTAGAGGTGGTCTATGAAGACGACACTGTTATTGTGATCAATAAAGCCGCAGGAATGGTGGTTCATCCAGGACACGGAAACTATTCTGGAACACTAATCAATGCCTTGCTTTTTCACTTTGATAACCTGCCTAATAATGCCGATGAACGACCCGGTTTAGTGCATCGCATTGACAAAGATACCAGTGGTCTTCTAGTGATTGCAAAAACAGAACATGCGCTCACTCATTTGTCAAAACAGTTTTTTGATAAATCTTCTGAACGCAAATACCTTGCTTTAGTATGGGGAAACCCCAAAGAAGACGAAGGGACAGTCGAAGGGCATATCGGTCGTCACCCTAAAAATAGGTTACAAATGATGGTCTTTCCTGAAGGAGATGCAGGGAAACCAGCGGTCACTCACTATAAAGTAGTAGAACGTTTTGGCTATGTTACTCTTTTAGAATGTCAATTGGAGACAGGGCGCACCCATCAAATTCGTGCCCACATGAAGCATATAGGACATACCTTGTTTAACGACGAGCGATATGGAGGAAATGCCATCTTAAAAGGAACCCACTTTAGTAAGTACAAACAGTTTGTCGAAAACTGTTTTAAGTTGATTCCACGTCAAGCATTACACGCTAAAACCTTAGGCTTTGAACACCCTAAAACAGGAAAGTGGATGCAGTTTGATTCTGAAATTCCGGAAGATTTAGTCAAGACCCTTGGCAAGTGGCGAAACTACGCCCAGCATAAGCAGTTGTAATTCATCCATCAAGGATTGTAATGCTAGAGGGTTGCGCAAGTGAAAAAACCCGCTTATTTTTGATAAAAAGCACGATGTATGAAAATGATTGTCTCGCCTGCAAAGTCCCTCAATTTTGAATCTGAATTACCCACCGCTCAATTTACTGAAGCGCGTTTTTTGCCGGAGGCAGAGCGAATCAATAAGTTGCTGAAGAAAAAGTCGACTAAGGCTTTGGGGAAACTTATGGGAATTTCAGAGAATCTATCCCAACTCAATTGGCAGCGAAATCAAGATTTTCAATTGCCTTTTAGTCCAGAAAACGCTCGGCCTGCAGTCTACGCTTTTGATGGAGACGTTTATACTGGTTTAGACGCCTATAGCCTTTCGGCAAATAAAATCCCTGCGTTACAATCACAGCTACGTATCCTTTCTGGTTTATATGGTTTACTCAATCCATTAGATTTAATCCAGCCTTATCGTTTAGAAATGGGGACTAAAATGCCGGTAGGAGTAAAGAAAAACTTGCCTGCTTTTTGGAAAGATAAAGTCACCCAAACCCTCAATGAAGAAATGAATGAAGGGGAGGTCTTACTCAATTTAGCCAGCAACGAATACTTTGCCGTAATCGACACCAAAGCCCTTAATGCCGAGATTATCACGCCACAATTTAAAGACTTTAAAAACGGGCAACTTAAGATGATTTCATTCTTTGCAAAGAAAGCCCGTGGAATGATGGCCCGTTATGTTATTGATACAGCAGCAAATGATTTATCTGACATCAAAGGCTTCACCACAGATGGCTATCATTACAGCGAAGAACATACCGATAAAGCGTCTCAGCCGGTTTTTATCCGCTAGCCTTAGCTTCTTGTTCTTTCCGCTTGTTGCGTTTGGTTTTTCGGCGTACGCCAAAAGTCTTGTTGACGATTTTCCCGCGACGGGTTTTTTTGTCTCCTTTTCCCATAAGTAGTAGATTTGGTGGAATTAAAACTAATTGTTTTTAACTAAGCTGCAAAATGTTTCACCACACACATCCTTATCCACCCTATATTTTAACAGATACAGCACGTTTAATTGTAGGCACCTTACCACCCCCGCGCTTTACAACAGGAGATTTAAACGATGAAGATGTGGATTTTTGCTATGGCAGTAGCAATGGTTTGTTGTGGAAAGTCTGGGATCGTATTTATAATCTTGGCTTAGTCTATGAAAACACCCACTTTGCCATTGAACAGCGCAAGGCGTTTTTACAACGAGAAAAAATAGGGGTTTGCGATATCGTAGGGGCAGCCTATCGTGATAAGATAGACGCTTCAGATTTAGGAATGCAACAGCCAGAATTAAGAGATGTATTGGGGATTTTAAAAAAGCATCCAACTGTAGATACTTTGATATTTACGGGAGGCAATAGCAAGAATGGCCCCGAATATTTCTTTCGGAAATTAGCAAAAAAAGAAGGGATAAGCTTGGAAGTGCTCGACAGTAATGTCCCTAGAAAACACCAATTTCAATGGGCAGGGAGAACCATTACAACCTATAGTTTAACCGCACCTTCTGGTACAGCAAATCGTGCAATTGGCAGTATGGAGGTTTACAAAGAAAACAAAGCCAAAGATCCTAACTATACCACCTTTGACTTTCGAGTGGAGCAGTATGGAAGTGTTTTTAATCCCGAATAGTTTTTACAAACTCTTCAATCTGATCAACCCCTTTTTCTGTTAAAAACTTAATAAAGGCAGAGCCAATGATCGCCCCGCGAGAAGCAGCAGTTGACGCATCATACGTCTCAGCATTACTGATCCCAAAACCGACCACTGTTGGGGTATTTAATCCCATGGCAGCGATGCGTTGGAAGTAATCTGTTTGTGTGTTGCCAAAGGTGCTTTTTGCTCCCGTAACACTAGCGCTACTTACCATATAGATAAATCCATTAGAGACTTCGTCAATGTAACGAATACGCTCTTCAGGGGTTTGTGGGGTGATTAAAAACATATTGTACAAACCGTGTTTGTCAAATAATGCTTTGTAGTCTTCGTGATAGACATCTACAGGTAGATCAGGAATAATTAGACCATCGATCCCAATGGCTTCACAGCGTTGACAAAACTTTTCAATCCCATATTGCATCATAGGATTAAAATAGCCCATCAATACAAGCGGAATGTCAATGTGCTCTCTGATGTTTTCCAACTGCGTAAATAGTTTTTCTGTCGTCATGCCATTGCGTAAGGCCTGAGTAGAACTTTCTTGAATGGTAGGACCATCGGCTAGGGGGTCTGAAAAAGGCAGGCCTATTTCAACCATGTCGACACCAGCAGCTTGTAGGTTTTTTAAGATAGGAACAGTGTCCTCAAGGCTAGGGTATCCTGCAGAAAAATAGATGGACAAGAGTTTTTTGTCCTCTTGGAATTTTTGGTCGATTCTATTTTGTTTCATTTTCTTTTTTTTCTTTTTCCAATGGGAAACCTATGAATTCTGTATCACGGAGGGTTTTTTTGGACTCCGCATCAAGTGCGGAGTGACTGAAGGTAGTTCCTGCGAAAGCCTTTGGTCATTCCTGCGAAATCCTTTGGTAATTCCTGCGAAAGCCTTTGGTCATTCCTGCGAAAGCAGGAATCAATACCAATCCTCCGCCAAGTCCTTCCAATCCGGATTCATGAACTCAATCAATTCAATTTTCCATTGTCATTTCCATTTTTTTATTCGTTTTTCTCTTGTGATAGCTTCTAACGGTTTTTTGAAGATTTCATAATAAACCAGTTTATCTAATCCATACCGTTTTGAAAAGCCCTCGTTAATCTTATTCTTGTGTTCTAAAATGCGACGCATTAGATCGTTGGTCATACCCGTGTATAGCGTTCCATTTGGCTTATTAGTAATCAGATACACATAAAATTGACGATCAGAAAGAATCATTTTTTGTGATTATAACTTAAAATAGTCAATATAGGTATCCAAGTCTTTGTCTCCACGACCTGAACAGTTAAATACAATTACTTCTTCTGGGCCAAACTTACGCACGTCTAGTGCAGCAAAAGCATGGGCCGTTTCAATGGCGGGAATAATTCCTTCCATTTGAGAAAGGGTCAAGCCCCAGTCCATCGCTTCTTGATCTGGGATCGAAATAAATTCTGCACGTTTAGAGCGGAATAAATGCGCGTGCATGGGACCCACACCCGGATAATCTAATCCAGCCGAAATAGAATAAGGCTCGGTGATTTGTCCGTCTGGGGTTTGCATTAACAAGGTTTTACTCCCGTGAATAATGCCTTCTTTCCCTAGGGCAGAAGTCGCGGCACTTTCGCCAGAGTCAATGCCTTTTCCAGCGGCTTCAACAGCGATAATATTCACTCGATCATCGTTGAGGTAGTGGTAATAGAGTCCAGCGGCATTACTTCCTCCACCCACGCAGGCGATCACATGGTCAGGATAATCGCGACCTTCTAATTCTTGCAATTGCCATTTTGTTTCTTCACTAATCACCGATTGAAAACGGGCCACCATATCCGGATAAGGATGCGGTCCTACCACAGACCCAATGATATAATGGGTATCCACCGGATTGTTGATCCAGTCGCGAATGGCTTCGTTTGTAGCATCTTTTAAGGTTTTACTACCCGATTGCGCTGGGCGAACTTCGGCGCCAAGCATTTTCATACGAGCAACATTGGGCGCTTGTCGTTCAATGTCTAATTCCCCCATATAGACGATGCATTCAATGCCCATCAAGGCACAAACGGTGGCGGTAGCCACTCCGTGTTGCCCTGCGCCGGTTTCTGCGATAATGCGGTTTTTCCCTAGGCGTTTTGCCATTAAGATTTGACCTATGGTATTGTTGACTTTATGCGCGCCTGTGTGGCAAAGATCTTCTCTTTTGAGATAGATTTTTGTATTGTAACGTTCTGACAAACGCTTAGCGAAATACAAGGGAGTAGGTCGCCCTACGTATTCCTTGAGTAAATCGTCAAATTCTTTTTTAAAGTCGGGTTCTGCAGAAATCCTTAAATAACTTTCGCGTAACTCGGCTACATTGGGGTACAACATTTCAGGTATATAGGCTCCGCCAAAGTCGCCGTAATATCCTTTTTCATCTACATTATAGTTCATACAATTCGTTTTTAAATTGTGTTAATTCTTCAATTTTTTTAAGCCCCGGAGCGACTTCAAATTTACTATTTACATCAATAGCATGGAGGGGTAAATCCGTATTTAATAATTCTTTAATCTCCTGTGTGTTTTCTAACCCAATTCCGCCACTTAAAAAGAAGGGCTTTTGAGAAGGATATTCCTTTAATAAACTCCAGTCAAAGGTGTAGCCGTTTCCACCGGGTAAGGCGCCTTTGGTATCAAACAAAAAGAAATCACAACTGTTTTCATAAGCCTCTAGCGAACTAAAGTCAAAAGTGTCTTTTACAGAAAAAGCTTTGATGACTTCTACTCCAAAATTTTGAACCAATTGACAATAACCGGGCGTTTCTTCCCCGTGTAATTGTACTGCTTGCAATTGATGCGTGCTAATACTACTTTGAATATAGTCTACCGATGCATCAACAAAAACCCCTGTTTTTTTAATGCTTTTGTCCAAAATGGGTGTCGTTTCGCTTACATAACGACTCGACGGTGCCCAGAAGATAAAGCCCATATAGTCGGGTTGCAAGGCGCTAAGCGCTGCAATATTATCGGGTTCTCGCATGCCGCAGACTTTTAATTTCATGCTTCTAATTGTTGGATAAAATCCTGTGCTGCTGCACCGGGATCGTTTGTTTTCATAAAGTTTTCGCCCACTAAAAAACCTTGATAACCATAGGTCATTAAGTCTTTGATCGCGTTTACATCGCTTATTCCGCTTTCAGAAACTTTGACAAATTCAGCAGGGATTTTCTCTGCTAAAGTTCTACTGGTATCCAGCGAAACTTCAAAGGTTTTGAGATTGCGATTGTTGACGCCTAGCATGTCTAAAGTAGGCATGATGGATTTTTCTAATTCCTCGAGATTGTGAACCTCAAGTAAAACGTCTAGTCCTAAACTTTTAGCAGCGGTAGAGAGTTGTTGTATCTCGGCGCGGCTCAAGACTGCGGCGATCAATAAGATCATATCTGCACCGTGGGCTTTGGCTTCAATCAATTGATATTCGTCAATGATGAACTCTTTGCGCAAAAGCGGAAATTTGGTGGAGGCTCTCGCCAAAGTTAAATCGTCTAGCGATCCCCCAAAATACTTCCCGTCTGTCAAAACCGACATTCCACAGACTCCTGCGCTTTCATAGCCACTGGCAACAGCAGCAACAGAAAGGGAGCTGTTAATGTTTTGTTTTGAAGGAGAACGGCGTTTGTGTTCTGCGATAATCCCAGAGGCACTTGTTCTAAGGCGTTCCGCCAAAGGGTTTGCTGGGCGATCGAATAGCGGAGAAGCTTCCCAGTAGGTGGTAGGGAATAGCTGCTTACGCTGGGCAACTTCGATTCTTTTATCGGCAACAATACGGTCTAAGATGCTCATGCTTTACTTAAATTTTGAAGTTGAGTTAAGGCCTCGAATGCTTTTCCAGAAAGCAAGGATTCTTTGGCTTTTTCAAAGCCTTCAATAAGAGATAAATCTAATGCAGTGGCGATGGCCATTCCGGCATTGGCACAAACAACTTCTTGCTGCGCCAGGGTGCCTTTGTTTTGGATTACATTCATAAAAATCTTTGCCGAAGACTCCACATTATCTCCGCCCGCGATTTGGCTTGCCTCCAGGGGTAAAACCCCAAAGTCTTGCGGTGTTAAAACGCGTTCGCTGTTTTTGCTAAAGGCCTTTGTAGGACCAGTGAGCGAAATTTCGTCATAGCCATCTAAGGCATACAATATGGTGAAGTTTGTGTCTGTCTTTTGAAAAAGATAGTGGTATAAACGGGCTAATTCTAGGTTGAAAACCCCGGTCAATTGGTTTTTTGGGAAAGCGGGATTCACCAGTGGGCCTAACATGTTAAAGAAGGTTTTTACTCCTAATTCTCGTCGTACAGGAGCCACATTTTTCATCGCAGGGTGGAAGAGGGGAGCATGTAAAATGCAAATCCCAGCTTGATCGACACAGCGTTTTAAAAAGTCTGGGTCATTTGAAAATTTGATCCCTAAGGCTTCTAAAACATTACTTGATCCACAACCCGAAGAAACGCCATAATTTCCGTGTTTGGTGACTTTTACCCCCGCTCCAGCAGTGACAAAAGAGGATAAGGTCGAGATGTTAAAAGTGTCTTTTCCGTCTCCCCCTGTACCGCAAAGGTCGATGGTGTCAAATTCACTTAGATCAATCGCAATACACAATTCGAGTAGTGCCGAACGGAAGCCCTCTAGTTCTTCTAAACTAATGCTGCGCATCATATAGACGGTAAGGAAAGAAGCGATTTGTGAAGTGTTGTATTGACCATCGGCGATATTGATGATCATTTGCCGCGCCTCTTCTTTGCTGAGTTGTTGGTGTTGTATGAGTCTGTTGAGTATGGCTTTCATGCTTAACTATTGATCCAGTTATCTAATATTTTTTTTCCGTTTGGAGTGAGTACAGATTCAGGATGGTATTGTACCGCGCAAACATCATAAGTCTTATGACGCAGGGACATTAACTGTCCCTCTTCGTCTACAGAAGTCGCAATAAGCGCTTCGGGTAAAGGAGTTGCTACGACCCAAGAATGATATCGTCCAATGTCAAAAACATCGGGGAGGTCTTTGAATAAGACATCCTCTTTAATGACTTTTACTGGGGTAGCTATCCCGTGATAGACTTTATCTAAGTTGATAAGGCTAGCGCCAAAAACTTCTCCGATGGCTTGCTGTCCTAAACAGATCCCTAAGATTTTTTTAGAAGGAGCATAACGCTCAATGGCCGCTTTAAGTAAGCCAGATTCGTCTGGAATACCTGGACCGGGAGAGAGGAGGAGAAGGGGGTAGTCTTCTAGCTCGTCCAACTCAAATTGATCGTTTCTTTTTACGGTTACTTCACAGTCCAGTTCTTCGAGATAGTGAACTAGATTATAGGTAAATGAATCATAATTATCGATGACAAATACTTTCTTCATAATTATACGTCTTCAGCTAATGTTAATGCTTTGTCTAAAGCACCTAATTTGTTATATACTTCTTGCAACTCACTTTCTGGAACAGAGTCTGCGACTATTCCAGCCCCTGCTTGATAGTGGAGTTGATGGTTTTTACTTAAAAAAGAACGAATGATGATGGCGTGATTAAAATTCCCATGGAAGTCCATATAGCCAATCGCCCCTCCATAAAAATTACGTTGGGTGGTTTCATAGCGATCAATCAATTGTAAGGCGTTGTGTTTAGGCGCGCCACTCAATGTCCCAGCCGGGAAGGTGTCGGCGACTACTCTAAAGGTTTTAGCGGCTTTTTTCATGGTGCAGCTTACTTTCGAGACCAGGTGAATCACGTGAGAATAAAATTGAATCTCTCTGTTTTTCTCCACAACAACTTCAGAACCATTGCGGCTTAAATCATTGCGAGCGAGATCGACCAGCATCACGTGTTCGCTATTTTCTTTTGGGTCTTTAGCTAATTCTCCAGCGGCGAGTGCATCTTTTTCATCATCACCTGTCCGGCGGAAGGTTCCCGCAATAGGGTGAATTTCGGCTTTGCCATTTTGAACAATGAGTTGTGCTTCGGGGGAGCTTCCAAAGATTTTAAAGTCACCGTAATCAAAGAAGAATAAATAAGGCGAAGGGTTAATGGAACGCAGGGTGCGATAGACATTAAATTCGTCCCCTTTAAATCCTTGGGAAAAGCGACGCGAAAGCACCAATTGAAAAACATCGCCTCTAAAGCAATGTTCTTTTCCTTTTTTGACGAAGTCGATAAATTGATCATCGGTGAGGTTAGAAGTTTTCTCCCCTACTTTTTCAAAACTAAAGTGGCTGCTGTTTTTTGCATTGAGCAGAATTTCAATTTCGCCTAGATTGTGTTCTCCCTCATAAACATGCGAAAACAAATGCGCCTCGTGATTAAAGAGGCTAATGGCAATGATATTTTGATAGACGGCATAATAGATGTCTGGTATGTCGTGCCCAGGTTTGGTTTTATTGAGCTTGACGTTCTCAAAACGATCCACGGCATCATGAGCGATGTAGCCAAAGATACCATTGCTGATAAACTTAAATGGAAAGCGCTCGCTGTCAAATTGCTGAGAAAATTGGTGAATGCGTTCAGGGATATCCATGCTTGAATCTGCTTGTTCAACGGTCGAACTTCCGTCAGGATATTGCGTACTTAACACACCGTTTTTTAATTCGATGGAAGCAATGGGGTTACAGCAGATGTAGGAAAAATCATTATTGTTTGCATGATAGTCACTACTCTCTAATAAAAGAGAATGTGGAAAAACATCGCGTATTTTAAGATAGGCACTTACGGGTGTAAGCGTATCTGCGAGTATTTTTTTATGTTCTGTTTTAAGGGCAAATGTTTTCATAAGGTGCCAAAATTAAAAAAGGCCTGTCGTGATGACAAGCCTTTGATATGTTGATACAGCGTGTTTCACGAATAAAGTTAATTTATTCGTTCCACCAATTTGTGCTGTTGTTTCTCGTTTTCATTGAGTCAAATATAATTCAAAAAATTAATGTGTTCAATATTGAAAGGAGAAATTATTTATTGGCGTGTGATCCATCACAAAATCCTTCCGTATTCTGTGTATTACCACAACCACATTTAGGTCGATTTGTTTTCATAAATTAAAATATTAAAGTTACTTCAAGTTCAATGTCATCATAAATTAGTTTATCACCTAGATCATCAAAAAAAGTTTTTGATCTAAATTTCACATTGTATTTTGACCGATCAAAGACTAAATTTGCCGTCGCTGATGTTTCTCCAACAGCTAAATCAAAACTTACAGGATGTGTAATCCCCTTGATAGTTAACTGACCATCGACCATT
>JBDNAJ010000097.1:0-4940 GCA_039768455.1 Candidatus Arcticimaribacter sp. | reverse complement strand
GAGACTGCTCAAATTAAAATAATTAGATAAAAATCAAAGAAACCCTTGACAAACCCGTCAAAGTGTGATAAAATCGGCGCGGAGCGCATCGGCTAAAAATAATTCAATTATTTTCAATTTACCTATTGACCGAAGTGATTATGACCTGTATAATATATTCCATATTAAGGAGAAAGAAATGAAAAAAGTTGAAAAAGTAAAAAAAGTCCACAAAACAAAAGCAACATTAGTGGCAGAATTAGAAGTTGCAATGAGATTAGACAAAGGTTTCCTAAACAGTCTCGAAAGAGCGAACGCTGAAACAATCAAAAGATTGATGGAACAAGTGTCCTAATAGCAGAACCCGCGAAAGCGGGTTTTTTATGGTCTTTGCGTGATAGTAAGTGCTTACTAACATAAAAAGGGACAAATGTCGCGGCAAATTATTTTTAATTTTCTCTTGACAAGCGTGATAAAATATGCTACAATAATAGGGTGGGGGGCGGGATAGGCTCCGCTTGCGTTAGAAAGACTTGGGGATAACCTGTGGATAAGTCGCTGCGTTTCAGATAGACTTTGCACTCATCGCTTTGGCACTCTCTGGCGCACACGCATCGGTTTTCCACTCGTCGGTTTTTCACTCTGGCGCAGGGCGCACTTTTTTAAAAAAATATAAGGGAATGGCTAAATGCGAATGATTATCATTCATAGTAAGTGCTTACTAACATTTTTGAAAATAAAAAAAGGGCGATTTCTCGCCCCTTTTGGTTAACCAAAAAGATCTTTTTGGTTATATGGATTTAATTCCACAATTTTCATTCCATTCTTTAGCGTTGACAACAACACCCCCCATTTTATCAACAACATCTAAGTTCCCTAAGTTGTCATCAAAAAACCATTTTTCAAATCGTTGAAATGGTTTCAAATTAAAAAAAGGATTTAATAATCTTTTCTTTAATTTCGAGTCGGCTGTAGTTTCTCCAACCTTTCGGCAAGTGATGTAATCATAATAAATGCCCATGCTGTGAATATACTCATAATCCCATTCATTCAATTCTCTAGCAGTGCATAAAACAATTATATTTCCTTGCTTGTAGTCATGGACTAATTGCCAATACATAGGAAGTAAATCATCATTAAAAATGTTTTCTTTTGTATTGTTTCTTTTCCAATGGTCTAAGTCTAGCTTTCCATTTTCGTCATACCTTGCTCGGTGGCTAGAGTCTATGATTGTTCCATCTAAATCATATATTCTAATCTTAGGGTTTATATTAAAAAACCTTTCAACAAATCTTGTTTTTAGTTTCATAATCCAACCCTCGATAGTTGAGCAATCATCATTAACAAAGTTAAGACAAATAATCTCTTATCATCATCAACCCATGAAACCCAAAGAATACATAAATTACCTGTCCATAATAAAAACAAAGTTTCTAAAGTTGGAAGTTTTAAAAATCCTTGTAATCCGATAAAGATTAAAGAAAAGGCTAACAAAGTTAGCCCATTCTTAATTTTCCTTAGTTTCATTTCATGCCTTTCATATTCGCTTATATATCTCATTTTTTACCCCCTTTATTTTCTGAAATATTTTTATTCATTCTATGCCATTCTTTATCGAATAGAATAGCTTTGTGCCATTCTTCCTCTGTAGGAAAGCCATGTTTTACATAATCAGGAACATCTTTTTCAATGTTCTTGATATCTTCGCTTTTTGGATTGAAATCCAATTCTAATTGTTTAGCCATATTAACCCCCTTGTTATAGTGGCATTTCCATTTGTAAGGCGTGTTCTCTTACAATGGAAGTTTTTGAAGTCTTTTTCTTTTTGGGTAAGACCTTTTCACCCCTACGAAGTGCCAACCTATCTTTAATAGATACGCCTTCTTTAATATTCTTTAGGCTAACCCCTCGAATATCATTTATGAAATCCTTTTTAATTGTAGATTTCCATTTTCTCCAAAAGTGGGAGAATAGTTGAAACTCTAACAATGAGTCTCTTAATGCTGTATGTTGTTCTTTATAGTAAGCATCTCTTAATAAAAATCTCATACAGGCTTCGGCGGAATATTTAGGATTTCCTTTATCAGTTCGCATTTGTTGTACATCATCTTCGCTAAGTCCTTGAATAAAGTTTCTGTAATTTCTATTCATAAACATAGTTCCAGCAATATCCATTAAACAACATACATCAACCCCTCTAGGCAAATAGAAAGTTTTATCTGTTATTTGTTGGTGCGTTTTTCTTATCGTTCCTACCTTGTCTTTAATTCCTATATCAAAATTAAAGTTATAAGAAGTTAGATAATTTACGCCCATGCTACTCATCATGTCATTCCATTCTTCCATGATATGTTTCCATTTCATAATCTTAACAGGATTGTTTACCATGTCATATTGAGCCCTTGCAAGTGCTGAGTTATAACCATACGCTTCACCCTTACTATTTCTATGTAGTAAGTTTTCAACATCTTCCATAACCTCTTTAACATAGTAGTCCATTGTATAAGGTTTAAAAGAGTTCTTTTCTTCAAGGTTTCCCATGACTGCCCCAAAGTGAAAAACCAATCTCGGATTTTTCGCTATGAAGGTTGTTTCAGTATCCACAACACAGGCTATAGAGCCTGTGTTGTTTTTGCTAATTGGAGACATATTAACTAACCCCTTTTAATTTGGTCTTAGTTGTTATATTCCAATCACGAACAAAAGAAATAATATCATCTTTATTGGCTCGGTCTATCGCTGTAAATGGCGTTTTACCCTCTCCCATAAGATATTCATTTATTTCTCGTTGCATAGCAGTTTTAGATAACTGCTCAAAAGTTTTTATTGTGTCCTTAGACATAATTATTACCTCTATTAAAATTGGGTATCTTGTTATAGGTGATACCCTTAAACCTATTACCTACCTTGTAGGCGATTTTTAAGAGAACGAATTAAACCATTGTAAGAGTTTATTTCTTTCTCGAAGTCCTTGTATTGTTTGCCTAACTCCTTAGTTAATTTAACTTCTCTGTTAGCCATTCGGAACAAGTCCAATTTTTGTTTTACCTTTAGCCTATCATTTTCCGCTTGATGTTTGGCATGAAGTAATTTCATATATAATTTTGGGTGCATAAGTTCCCCCTAGTTAATTTTTAAGTTTTTGTTTTGCCTATCCTGTCGCAACAGTATAGGCTAGGATTTTTCTTAACCTCTTTGTGTATCGCTCTACGCCTTTCGGGTGCGACTAGGATTTCGCCTAGTGAGATTGTGAACGTGTTTCCTTCTCTATATATAATCTATATTACAGGAAATCAAAGTGATTTACAACGAAACATTAGTATAATGTTTAGGTTATTTTACCTGTACAAAAATTATACAGCTGTACAAAAATTATACAGGGGGGTTATTAGACTACCCAGAGACCAGCGACCTGGACACCCCCGCATGTACAACTTTATAAAAAATCGCGAACTGATAAAAGACGCACACTGTAGCATCGTGACGATGCATAGGAAAATATTTCTTGACATGAGGATAAATATTTGGTATAATTCTGGTATGAAGAATGAAATTGTAACCAAGATGAGTCCAGAGGGCTTAGAAATCGCAAACGCATATCTGGAACTAGGAAGTATACCAGCAGTTTGCGCTCGCACTAAATGTGATGAGAATACCGTTCAAGAGTTTTTAGGAAAACGGGAAGTCAAGGCATATATCGATCAAGTTTATTTAGATACAGGTTACAGAAATCGCTTCAAATTAGCAGATGCACTTGACAACATAATTGAACATAAACTTGAAGAAGCAGAAGAAAGCCAGATATATACTAACAAAGATATGGCAGATTTATTAATGATGGCGCACAAGATGCGCATGGATGAAATCAAAGCCATGGCAGAACTAGAAAAAGCAAAAACAGCTAATGTAAAAAATCAGACGAATGTACAGATAAATGGAGAGATGCCTTTCGGACAAGGTAACTACGGAAAACTGATGGAAAAATTACTTAAAAAATAATACAGGAGGAAGAAGTGACTGAATTAAGCACTTTTGTCAACGGCGACTTACGAGCCGACACAATCGTAGAAGACGGAAACTTTGGAGCAAGATTTTATGACTCTAAAGGCAATATAGTAAAAGTAGAATACTATAAAGGACATAGTGAAAGCTACGCAGAAGACGCAGCAGAAAACTATGTATTTGGAATAAAAAAGATTGGCATATAGTAAAGAGGTAGTAGAAAGATTTGAGCAAGTACTCAATTCACCTAAGCAATTTAGTGTGGGGCGTTTCGACCCTACAGACCCTACTATAGCAACTGGAATGACTGGAGCACCCGCTTGTGGTGACGTCATGAAATTACAATTAAAGATAGACCCAGGCAATGATAGAATTGTCGATGTTAAGTTTAAAACTTACGGATGTGGGTCAGCTATTGCGTCCTCTACAATGTTTGTAGAAATGTTGAAGGGAAGGACAATAAAAGAAGCAAAAGAAATAAAAGACAAAGATATTGCGGAAGCATTAAATCTACCCCCTATAAAGCTGCACTGCTCAGTTCTCGCCGAAGATAGTATAAGAAAGGCTATCGAAAATTGGGAGGACAAATGTTCAGAAAAATACATAAAATTATGAAATCATCAAGAATACAAAATGTGTGGCGTCTATTTAATTTAGACAGATGATAGAAATTACAAATGAGGCGTATACTAGACTTGTACAGAAAGCGGCACAACAGGAGAACTTTGTTTTTAGACTTGGTCTTACTGGGGGCGGCTGCGGTGGTATGGAGTATAGTTTTGATTATTGTAGTCAAACTTATACAAGTGATTTGGTACTGGATTGGGGGCGTATAAAACTTAGAGTAGACCCTGAATCTGCGCCTTATTTGGAAGGCATAATAATAGATTGGAAAACAGATGGACTTAATGAACAATTTACATTCAACAACCCAAAAGAAACATACAGATGTGGATGCG
>JBDNAJ010000096.1:0-4023 GCA_039768455.1 Candidatus Arcticimaribacter sp. | reverse complement strand
CATCAAATAATCCTTGATCCATAGATTTTGCATCCCCAAATGCTGGGTAACTGTATGCAAAGTAATCCATTTGACCCCACCATGAAACTAATCCTAAACCAATTTCATCATTTAAGTCAACGCCCCACATCCATCCTGGAGTGTTTACGTTTGTAAAACCTCCAGTAATTTCAGAAGCACTCATTAAAGCATATCCGCTGATAGCTGCTTTAGCCATATTATACGCTTTAGTATAATCTGTACCTCTTGCACCTAACACATAAGCATAAATACCTTGTGCAACTGATTTGTTTATTTCAGTTTTGTTACTTCTTGTAAATCCATTTAATAAAGAAATAGCTTCAGTTAAATCAGACTCCATAAGATCATATATCTCAGCAGCAGTAACTTTAGGACCATTTAAGTCTGTAGCACTTCTGTAGATTGGTAAAATTTCTTCTGCACCATTATATTCTTTTTGGAAAAACTGAGTTAAATAAAAGTAAGAATGAGCACGCAACGCTTTGCCTGTCCCATAATTGCTTTATTAGCATCACTTTCTGGAGTTACATCTGTACCTCCTAATCCATCAATTACTTCGTTACAACCTCTTACAATTCTATAGTAATATCTCCATACTTGTCTGTTGTCTCCGTAAGTAAAATCTTGCGTAGATTGGTATTCAGTAATAGATGCTCTGTACCAACCATAAGTACTTGTACTTAAGGCCATATCTCCAGATAACATATCACTAAAAATATCATAAGATTTGTGACCAAAGTCATCATGTCCACTTGTTCCACCTGAACCAAAAGTAAAGGTTAAACTATACACACCACCCATTAATGCACCTGTAACTTCAGGGTCAATACTAGAGGCTTGCTCTAATTGTGATGATGTTAAAGAAGCAGATCCTTCTAAGGCAGGCTTCTCAAGAAAATCGTCTCCACAGCTTACTGTTGATATCGCTAATGCAGAGAGTAATCCGAATTTTATTAATTTATTCATGTTTTTTTAAATTTAAATTTTAATATTAAAATTTCACTCTAACACCTAATGTCATTGTTGTCATTGGCGCATAAAATCTTCGTCCAGAATTTCCAGTTTCTCTTGTATTTGGTAAGAATCCACGACGTGCAGTAGCATTAAATAAATTATCTGCAGAAAACCATATGTTCACAGTTTGCACAGAAATTTTATCTAAATATTGTTTTGGTATGTTATATCCGATATTAACATTGTTTAATGCTAAGTAATCTGTAGAAGTTATAAATCTAGTTGATGTAGAAGTACCGTTAACAATAGCGTTATCAGTTAAAGCAGGAACATTAGTAATGTCTCCTGGATTTTGCCATCTGTTAGCAATATCTTTGTGGAAGTTGTTACCAACTGCACCAAAACGATCTGACATTAATTCTGCATACTGACCATCATAAGCATAACCTCCTAAACTATATGTAAATTGTGTACCAAAGTTAAAGTTACCCCAAGTACCTGCTAAACGGAAAGCACCTCTTACATCTGCAATTGCAGATTTATCAGCGTATACATCAGAAGCGTCAGAATACGTTTTTGTAACTGTTTTCTTGATGTTTGCACCAGGAACTTTTTGTTCATATTCAACGATAGAACCAGTATTGTTAGTTATAGAAGCATCTTCAGGTACCCAAGATCCACTTGAATAAGAAGAAGGCTCTCCAGCATCTAAAACACCATTGTTATTTACATCATCATAGTATTGGTACCACATTGGTGCACCATCAGCAGGATCAACTCCAGCCCACTCTCTCATATAGAAATCAAAAATTGATCTTCCTTTAGATCTTGCATAAGATCCACTTGGTGTTAATAGTTGAGGCTCTCCAGTTGCAGGGTCTAATGGCATTACAGTAATTTCATTTTTTACAATTTCTCCATTTACAGATAAATATAAAGTAAAGTATTTTTTTCTTACTAAGTGTCCTGTAATATCAAATTCTAAACCAGCATTGATTAATTCTCCATCGTTAACTGTAATAGAAGAAATACCTTGAGAAGGACCTACAAAACGGTTAAAGATTAAGTTATCTGTTAATTTGCTGTAGTAGTCTAAGTTCACGTCTAAGTATTTACCAAAACTCATTTCAGCACCAACTTGTAATTGTCTAGAAGTTTCCCAAGTTAAATCTGGGTTACCATTTGCACCTGGTGCTAATGAAATACTTCCACCTAAATTACCTGCATTATACGTGTTGTATCCAGAGAAGAATCCAACACCTGATTGGTCTCCTGTTACACCATAAGAAGTTTTAACTTTTAAGAAGCTAAAGATACTGTCTTGTAAAAAGTCTTCGTTACTTACTACCCAAGAAGCACCAACTGAACCAAATGTTCCCCATTTTTCATTTACGAATCTTGAAGATCCATCAGTTCTTATAGAAGCTGAAAAGAAATATTTCTGATCAAAATTATAATTGAACTGACTAAAGTAAGATTCAATTGTAAATCCACTAGTAGAACCTGAAGGTAAACCTAAACTAGATTGGAAGTTATCTAAGTCATATAAAAATGGACTTACTTGTAATCCTTTTGAAGCTGAAGCAAAGTTTTGCTCAAAGTCATTACTTTCGTGTGCTACTAAAGCATCAAATGAATGATCTCCCCAAGAATTATTATATCTTACGATCTGTAAAATGTTTTGTGTTATACTAGAAAAGTCATTGATTGTAATGTCTCCACTAGTTGCTTGACCACCACCAAAAAATTTGTTAGTGTAGTCTCTATTTTTTTGAGTTGCAAATTGAACACCATATCTAACTTCTGCAGATAAATTTTCATTAAATTTAAATGTAGCAGAAAAGTTTCCATTCATTTCATGACGATTTGTTCCGTTAAAGTCATACTTCGCTGAACCAATCGGGTTTAATCCGTTTGCATTTGGTCTGTCTCTGAAACCAGAAAGAGAACCGTAATCATACTGGAATCCGCCATAAAATAAATCTGGTACTAATTGAGCATCATCATCTCTTAAGAATACTGGGAAAATTGGTGCCATTTTATCTGCAAATTCAAAAACGTTTTCTGAACCAGCAATTTGACCGTTTGCAACATTCTCAGAATATGCATAACCAATATTACTTTTTAACTTTAACCATGGCTTAATGTCACTGATTAAGTTTAAACGAGTAGTATATCTTTTAAAACTAGTGTTAATAGAATATCCATTATCATCTAAGTAACCAAAAGATGCAAAGTATCTAGTATCTTTATTACCACCACCCATTCTTAAGTTTGTTTCAGTTCTTATTGCTGAATCAAAAGCAACGTCTGCATATCTTAATGGAGTATATTTTCTTGTAACTCCTGGACGAACAGTTCCTGTAGCAGGATCTATTAAATCTGCTCCACTAGTAACATTCCACATATTGTAACCTGGAGCTACATAGTTTCCTGTAAATAAGTTCGCATTAGCAAAGGCAACTGGATCAGGATTTCCTGTTACAACACCTCTGTTTTTGATTCCTTCCCATACATAACCAATGTACTCTTCAGGGTCAGTAACAACATCATATCTAGGGATAATTTGGTCATTGATACCTGTTTTTACATCTATTTCAATATAAGAGTTAGAAGCAGTACCACCTTTTGTTGTAATTAAAACAACACCATTTGCACCTCTAGAACCGTAAATTGCAGTTGCAGTTGCATCTTTTAATATTGTAGTACTAGCAATATCAGTAGGGTTTATAGAATTGATACTTCCAGAGAAAGGAACACCATCAACTACGTATAATGGAGCTCTGTTACCATTTACAGATCCATACCCTCTAATTCTAATTGCACCAACAGTACCTGGTTGTCCAGAACCATTAATAACTGTTACCCCAGCTACCTCACCAGTAAGCGCCTGAGAAACGTTTGAGAAGTTTTTTACTTCTAGTTGTTCTTGTTTAACTACTGCTGCTGTTCCTACGAATGCTTGTTTAGTTGATGTACCATAACCTACAACAACTATTTCATCTAAAACATTTGCATCTTCAGCTAGTTTTACGTTGATTACGTTTG
>JBDNAJ010000008.1:0-43784 GCA_039768455.1 Candidatus Arcticimaribacter sp. | reverse complement strand
GCTTCTTTAACAATAAGCTGAATGCTAGACGCTTTTGCATCAATGGCATTTTCTAGTAATTCTTTTACGACAGATGCGGGACGTTGAACTACCTCCCCAGCGGCAATTTGATTGGCGACATGATCTGGAAGTAAAGCAATGATATCTTCCATGAACTAGTTGCGAAATATAGATAGATCAAAGTCGATGATGAATAAAAATATCAACACTAACACACCAATAATAATCAATAGTGTAGGAGAAAAAGAGCGATTATTCCTGTTGCGGCTCGCTTGACGAGCTTCTTGCCATTTCTTGCCAAAATCATTCGCATTATAGGTGTCTCTATATTTATTAAAGGTAGAATCAAAATCATAAGGATTTTCAATTTCCTTTCCTTTATAATAACGCGGAGTATAGTTATACCTGCGGTTGCGATTTAATTTAAAAAGATTTGATTTTAACATACTAATTCTTTTCTCTAAAGTACATTTTTTCGGAAAAAGGGTTTTGAAAAACGAAGGAAAAAAGCCTACTGTTTTGCTAGGGCAATCATTTTTAAAGCGGTTACTGCTGCTTCTACTCCTTTATTTCCGTGTTTACCGCCACTGCGATCAATGGCCTGTTGAAGTGTATTGTCTGTCAAAACACAAAAAACAACGGGGCGGTCTGAACTTAGATTAAGAGAGACAATTCCTTGGGTAACTCCTTGACATACAAAATCAAAATGCTTTGTTTCACCTTGAATAACACTCCCAATCACAATCACTGCATCGACTGCTTTTGTCAGGGCCTTTTTGGCCCCAAAAACCAACTCAAAACTCCCAGGAACATTTGAACGAAGGATGTTATCCTCTTCCATTCCACAAGCAATTAACGCTTCTTTAGCCCCTAGAAACAAACCCTCGGTAATCTGACTGTTCCACTCAGCGACAACAATTGCCACCTTGTAGTTTTGACCAGAAGGAACTTCTTCGGGATTAAAATCAGATAAGTTGCTTAGGGCAGTTGCCATCGTCTATTGATTTTCTAAACGACCAATTTGAATTTCGATTTGCGCTGCTTCTGGAGAAGATGAAAACTCTTCTTGAATACGCTTAAAGAAGTTTAATGCTTCGCTTGTTTGGTTTAAAGATGCACCCACTAGACCAGCTTTGAATAAATACTTAGGAGTAGTGAAACCGTTATCGCTTGCATTTACTGCCGCTTTGTAATACTTAAGGGCCTTTTGATTGTCCCCTAACTGTGTGTGTGCATCCCCTAAAGCTCCATTTGCTAATGCAGACAACAAAACATCGTCTGAGCTAAAGTCTTCGAGGTAGCTAATGGCCTTTTCATATTGTTTTGTATTGAGGTAAGCCATACCTGTACTGTATTGTGCAAGACCAGCTGCGGGAGTACCGCTGTAATTTTCAATAATATCTAAGAAACCATATTTTCCATCTCCACCGTTAATCGCTCTTTCGTATAAAGCTGCGCTTTCTTCTCCGTTTACGGCAAGGTTGAAATAGTACTGTGCTTGATTTAATTCAGAAACAGCCGTTTCGTTCTTTGGCGTAAGCACATAAGAATCATATGCTAAGTACCCTAGCACAACTACTGTGATTGCTCCAATAAGGCTTAAGATTATATTTTGATTGTTTGCAACAAATTCTTCTGTCTTAGAAGCATTAGCATCTAGGGTTTCAAACACCTCTGCTGTTGTACTTTCTAACTGTTGTTCTTCAACTTGTGGCTTCGCTATTGATTTTTTTGCGCCGCGTTTTTTGTATGTTGCCATGGTTTCTTTGTATTTAAGAGCCCAAAAATAAACTTTTTATTCCAATCGTAAAAGGACCTTAGTGTTTCTTATATTAGCAGCAATGAAATTAACTGCTCTCTCGCTAACAAACTATAAAAATATCACCGCTGCATCTTACCAATTTGATGCGCGCATTAACTGCTTTATCGGCAAGAATGGAGTAGGAAAATCTAATGTCCTAGACGCCATTTACCACTTGTGTTTTGGGAAAGGATATTTTAACACTTCTGCTGTCCAAAATATTCAATTTGACAAAGAATTCTTTTTACTAGAAGGTCTTTTTGAAAGAGAGGAAAAAGAAGAAAAGATTGTATGCAGTTTAAAAAAGGGAAATAAAAAAGCCATGAAGCGCAATGGGAAAGTCTATGACCGCTTAGCAGACCATATTGGTTTACTCCCCTTAGTGATTATTTCTCCAGCAGATCGGGACCTTATCATCGAGGGAAGCAGTACCCGAAGAAAATTTATCGACGGGGTGATGGGACAAACAGATAAAGCCTACCTCAAAGACCTTTTACAATACAACAAAGCGCTAGCGCAACGCAATGCCTTACTAAAATACTTTGTCGCTAATCAAACTTTTGATCAAGAGACCTTGTCGATTTACGATGCACAACTCATACAATTGGGCACAAGTATCTATGAAAAAAGAAAAAGTTTTTTAGCCACCTTTATTCCTATTGTGAAAAATCATTACAAAAGCATTAGCAAGAGCTTAGAAGAGATTGATATTCAACACAGCAGTGACTTACACCAGCAGGATTTTGCTACCGTACTTCAAAACAGCCTGGCAAAAGACCGTATGGCGCAATTCACCACTGCTGGGCCTCATAAAGAAGACTTAGACTTTTTAATTCACGGGCAGCCGATTAAAAAATTTGGCAGTCAAGGGCAACAAAAATCATTTCTAATCGCCTTAAAATTGGCTCAGTTTGATTTTATCAAAGCGAAAGCAAAAGTTGCTCCCATTATGCTACTAGACGATGTGTTCGATAAGCTAGACCAAGATCGTGTAGCATTAATCATGCAATTGGTAGAGCGAGATCACTTTGGGCAACTATTCTTATCAGATACCCATCAAGATCGCACTTTGGCAGCATTAGAGACCACACAACTGTCTTATGCTCTTTTTGAGCTATCTTAAATTTTATACCTTAGTTCCATGCGCAAAACACTCTTTCTTCTTTTTTTAAGCACTGCCCTAATGACCTCTTGTAAAAGTGTTTCAAAGGATGATCTTAAGCATTTAAAAGGCTACTGGGAGATTGCATCGGTTGCGTCTCATGGGGAGGTTTTTCAACCAAAGGGCGCACCCCCTTCAGTTGATTTTTATCAAATGATCAATGACAGCCTAGGAACAAAAAAGAAATTAGTTCCCAGCTTTGGAGAAAAGTACAGCAGCTCTGAAGATGAAATTGAATTTAGGGTAATTAAAAAAGAAGAAAAATACTTCATTCAATTCTTTAATGCTTTAGAAGAATGGGAAGAAGAAATAACTAAACTCAATGCAACAGAATTAATCCTTTTTCATTCAGAAAAATCTTATCATTATAAACGCCACCAAAAAATCACCCTATAATGTCTAAGAAAAAACGCTCTTTTGAACCACAACCGATCAATGCTGTTTTACAACAAATCACTGAACAAAGAAATCTCGCAAAAGGGCTAAATCAACTCAAGATAAAACAGGCTTGGGAGGAAACTGTTGGAGCAAATGTGAGTCAATACACCCAAGAAATTTCATTGAGAGGAAAAACCCTTTATATTCAATTGACCTCTGCCCCATTGCGAGAGGAACTGTCTTATGGAAAAGAAAAAATCCTAAAACATCTAAACGACGCTTTAGGATCTGATGAGATTCAAAAAATTGTTTTACGCTAGAAAATTTCTCTTCCGGAAAAGTGAAAAGCACCTTCAATCGCAGCATTCTCGTCGCTATCTGAACCGTGAACTGCGTTCTCTCCCATTGAAGTGGCATAGAGTTTACGAATGGTTCCGTCTGCAGCATCTGCTGGATTAGTTGCACCGATGAGGGTTCTAAAATCATTTACAGCATTGTCTTTTTCTAAGATTGCAGCGATGATAGGCCCACGTGTCATAAACTCAACTAACTCCCCAAAAAATGGGCGCTCATTATGAACGCTGTAAAAAGTTTCAGCATCTGCTTTAGAAAGTTGTGTTTTTTTCAAAGCAACAATACGAAAACCTGCCGCAGTGATTTTTTCTAAGATGGCACCTGTATGACCGTTTTCAACCGCATCTGGTTTGATCATAGTGAATGTTCTATTCGTTGTCATAGTCTTTTTTTTTGTGCTGCAAATGTAACAAAATATCTCAGGTTCTGTCCCTAAGTCTTTTATTATTCAAATGCAATTACTTTCATTACTCTCCTAGGTTTGGTATATTTGGTGTGATATGTATAAAGAATTTACAACGCAGCTTAAAGAGCTGTTATCCACTCCACAAGATTGTGTCATTTTCCCTCATAAAAATCCAGATGGCGATGCTTTAGGTAGCACACTTGCCCTTTGGCATTTTTTAAAAAAAGAAGGCCACAACTGTCATGTTGTTTCTCCAAATGAATACCCTAAATTTCTCGAATGGCTCCCCGGGCAAGAACAGATTCACTGTTTTAGTAAAACCCCAGAAGCTTGTGAAAAACTAATCACTGAAGCAACGGTGTTTTTCACCCTTGACTTTAATGCCTTGGGAAGAATTGGCCCCATGGATAAACTACTGGGAAAAACCACTACCCCTATCGTGATGATAGATCATCACGAAGCTCCACAGTCTTATGCAACGCTCAAGTACTCTGATCCTAGTATTGGTTCAACCTGTGAAATGGTTTTTAATGTTTTAGCAAGCTGGGATAAATCCCTTCTAGACAAAGCCATTGCAACTTGTCTTTACACCGGGATGATGACAGACAGCGGCTCTTTCCGTTTTTCTTCTACAACAGCGACAACCCATAAAATTGTTGCCCAGTTATTAGAACTAGGAGTTGATCATACCCTCATACATCAAAATATTTATGACAGTTATCGCTTTGAGCGATTACAATTACTAGGAATCACCTTAAACAACTTAAACCGTGTAGATCAATTAGCTGCAGTTTATACTACCTTAAGTCAAGAAGAACTCAACTCATGTGATTTCCAAAAAGGCGATACAGAAGGTTTTGTCAATTATGGTTTAAGCCTCGACGGGATCAAGTTAGCGGTGATAATGATTGAAAACAAACAAGAAGGAATCATTAAAATGTCTTTTCGGTCAAAGGCAGACTTTGATGTCAACACCTTTGCTAGAAAACATTTTAACGGCGGGGGACACTTTAATGCCGCTGGTGGGATGTCAACCGATTCGCTGGAAGACACCCGTGCAAAACTCGAAAAAGCCATCTTAGCAAACGCTGACTTATTACAATGAGAAAAAGCATTCTATTGATCAGTTTATGCTTTCTTTTTGCTTGCGCAGAACAAGAAGCTAGAAGACCTATCTATCGCAGTAATGATAAAGGCATGGGACAGTCCATTGATCGCAATAAAAAGATCAATGCCCAACAACAAGAACTCTTTAAGAAAACCATCGAAAAAGACAGCGCTTTAACCTATTATTCGTCTCCAGTAGGATATTGGTATGCTTATAAAAACAAAACACAGTCAACTGTAAAACCTACCCGAGGGGATATGGTTAAATTTATCTACACCATTCAAACCCTTAATGGCAATATAATTTATGACGAAATGGAATTAGGCACGGTCGATTATCTAGTGGATAAGGAAGAACTCTTACCTGCCTTGCGCTATGCCGTTAAAGATTTAAGCGTGGGAGACATTGGGGTTTTTCTAATGCCCTCTTATCTAGGGTATGGTTATCAGGGAGACGGAGAAAAAATTGGGATTAATCAACCCCTTAAGTTCAACATCCAACTAAAAGACTTAAAAAAAGCAAGCAATCCAAAGGATTCAAAATAATAAAGTAAATTTGAACACAAACTAAAACCCATATTAATGAAAAAACTAAGCCTAATATTTATCGGTATTATAATCGCAGTAGGTTGTGCATCGCAATACCCAGATCTAGAAAACGGTTTATATGCAGATATTGAAACCTCAAAAGGTTCGATCATTGTTTCTTTGGCACATGATAAAACCCCTGTTACTGTTGCAAATTTTGTCTCTTTAGCAGAAGGCGAGAACAAATTTGTCAGCGAAGAGTTTAAAGGAAAAAAATACTACGAAGGGATTGTATTCCACAGAGTGATGGATAACTTCATGATTCAAGGGGGAGATCCTACTGCCACAGGTTCTGGAGGACCAGGCTACCGTTTTGATGATGAAATCACAGATTTAACCCACAATGGCCCTGGCGTACTTTCTATGGCAAATGCTGGACCAGCGACTAATGGTAGTCAGTTTTTTATCACCCATGTTGCCACGCCTTGGTTAGATGGCAAGCATACTGTTTTTGGCGCGGTTGTTTCTGGTCAAGAAGTGGTGGACAGCATCGTGCAAAATGACACCATCAAAAAAGTAACCATTATTAGAAAAGGAGGCGAAGCAAAAGGCTTTGATGCTCCTAAGGTTTTTGAAGAATATTTTAACTCAATGGAACAACTCAAAGCAGAGCAAGAAGAAAAACTTGCGCTTGGGAAGTTAAAAACCTTAGAAAAGTTTGATACCCAAAAAGCAGAAGCAAAAACTACACCTTCTGGTTTACAAATCCTAATCACTAAAAATGGAGAAGGTCCAGCCGTTAGTACTACCTACAAGGCCTTGACCCATTATGCCGTTTATTTTGAAGACGGGACCCTTTTAGAAACTTCAATGCTTGAAACCGCAGAAGAACTAGGAATGGTTAACGAGCAAAGAAAAGCAGCCAATGGGTACCAACCCCTTCCTGCAGATGTAAGCGACGGGGCTGCGATGATCGAAGGCTTTAAAGAAGGTATTCGTCAATTAAAGGTTGGAGATGAAGCTACTTTATTTCTTCCCTACAACATGGCCTATGGGGAGCAAGGTGCACGTGGTATTCCACCTAAGACTAACCTGGTTTTTGAAATTAAAATCGTAGAGCTAATCGAATAAGAAAATATCCCCTCAAACAACCCACCCTTGCGGTGGGTTTTTTGTACCATGAAAGCAAAAACCCAAATAAAGACAATCACTTCTCTTGCATTAATTCTTTATGCGATCATCTGGTGCGCAAAAAATTTTCCGCAACAAGTCGAGTTATATTACAGCAATGGACTTTATCCCATTTTACATCAAGTAAGAGCGGTAATTTTTGACTTGCTCCCTTTTTCCTTTGGCGATTTAGCCTATGGATTTGTTTTCTTTTACCTTTTTTATTTACTCAAAAAAACAAAGTGGAACAATTGGCCAATCGCTTTATTAAAGCTGATCAAAAGCGGCTTGATCGTCCTAATTCTCTTCCAACTTTCTTGGGGATTAAATTATTACCGCAGCCCTCTTTTGAATGAGACAGAAGCTCAAAATTACACAGAAGATGAATTGATCAACATGACCCGTTTTTTTGCACAAAAAAGCAATCGCTTACATTTTCAATTGAGTAAAAATGACACACTAGCGGTTGAACTTTTGGGCAGTAAAAAAGAAATTATCAATCGCGTACGACATCCTTTGAATGAGAATGATTTTGCAGGCAAAGCCAAAATATCACTCTTTAGCCTACCTCTGTCCTATATGGGGTTTTCTGGCTATTTAAATCCATTTACACTCGAAGCACAAGTAAATGGTCGAATGCCAAAGATCAATCTCCCGACAACTGCAGCGCATGAAATGGCACATCAACAAGCATATGCCTCAGAAAACGAAGCTAATTTCTTCGGTTTTTTACAATGCTATCAACACCCTGATTTCGATATACAATATGCAGCAGTGCTTTTTGGTTTTCGGTATACTTATGCAGAACTATATAAAGTAAATCCAGTGGTAGCCAGAGAAATTCTGTGTGGCTTGTATCCTGGGATTTTGGCAAATTTCGAGGTGTCTTCCGCCTTTTGGCGTAAGCATAAAAACCCACTTGAACCGTACTTTAAAAAATCATATGATCACTACTTAAAAGCCAATAATCAAACCCAAGGTATACAATCCTATAATGCTGTAGTAAGCCTTCTCATTGCACATTTTAAAGTTCAGGGAAATATCCCCAGTTATAAGAAATAATTCGTAGTTTGGAACAAAATTATTCTTATGAAATTTAAACTACTGCTACTTTTTCTAATAGCAAGTTTTAGTGGATTTAGTCAAGATTATTTCCCCACTAATAGTGGTGTTAAAACCACTGAATCACATTATCAAGCAATTATTAATGCTACCCTGCACCCTTCTCCTAACAACACAATAGAGAATGGAACACTTCTGTTTAAGGAAGGAAAGATCGTAGCCATGGGCAAAACAGTGAGCCTACCGCAGAACACTCAAGTTCATGATTTGAGCGGAAAACACCTTTATGCGTCTTTTATAGAAATGCACAGTTCTTTTGGTTTAAACAATAAAGGAACAAACGCTAGAAGAGGTCGCAGTACACAATACGAAAATAAACGTGAAGGCTATTACTGGAATGATCACATGATTAGTGATTACAATAGTATTGAAGACTACAGCTATGAAAAAGCAGCTGCAATGAGCTACCGCAAAGCTGGTTTTGGTGTTGTTAACGCGCACCGCGCGGAAGGAATTCACAGAGGTACAAGTGTGCTTATCGCTTTAAACGATCAAAAAAACGATGCACAGCGATTGATAAACGATGTGGCTGCACAACATTATTCATTTTCAAAAAGCAAACTTTCTAGTCAGTACTATCCTGGATCAATCATGGGAGCAATGGCTTTATTAAGACAGTTTTTCCACGATGCAGCTTGGTATAAAAAAGGCGGGGCAAAAAACACTGATCTGGCCTTAGAAGCACACAATAAAAACGCTGGCTTACCGGCTGTATTTGAAGCAAAAAACAAATTGGATGTCGCTCGTGCCGCTAAAATTGGGAAAGAGTTTAAACTACCCTTTATCATTACTGCAAGCGGAAAAGAATACGAACATCTAAATGCGCTCAAAGAAGTTAATGCAAGATTACTCTTGCCTGTAAATTTCCCAAAAGCCTATGATGTTACAGATCCCGTTAGCACGCAAAAAATCGCTTTAAGTGATATGCGCTATTGGAATCAAGCCCCGGCAAACCCGGCTAAAGTAGCCCAAGCGGGAATTCCTTTTGCATTAACCACTTATGGCCTAGCCAAAAAAACAAGCTTTTTAGCTAATCTTAAAAAGGCTGTAGCCTATGGTTTAAAAGAATCAACCGCACTTGCTGCCTTGACCACAGTTCCTGCAAAAATGCTTAATCAGCAAAAAGTTTTAGGGGAGTTAAAAAAAGATGCTTTCGCAAACTTTATAGTTACTAGCGGTCCTTTATTTGATGATGCAACCAAAATTGAAGAAAATTGGGTGCAAGGCAATCGCCATAAAATCATCCATAATCAAGCGATCAATATTGATGGAAAATACAGCTTGATGTTACAAGAGCAAAACCTATCTCTTGAAATCAAAAACAGTATTTCAAAAATTACTGCTGCAGTAAAACAAGATTCTGTTAAGCTAAAAACAAAAGCGAGCTATAAAGATGGATGGATTAGTCTTCAAATTCAAAACGAAGACAAAAGCTATGCACAACTCTCGGCAAAAATAACAGATCCTAAACATCTGGAAGGAAGTGGAACTTCTTTTGACAGCAATTCCATTAGCTGGATGGCACATTTTGATGAAGCCATTGAACCAAAAGAAAAAAAGAAAAAAGAGAAGATCCAACCTGCGCCAGTTGCCGTTACTTATCCCAATAATGGTTTTGGCTTTAGCCAACTCCCACAAGCGCAAAATGTTATTTTTAAAAATGCTACTGTCTGGACAAACGAGGCAGAGGGTATTTTACAAAATACAGATGTGTGGGTAGAAAATGGTAAAATTAAAGCCATCGGCAAAAACCTTAGCGCAGACGGAGTGGTAGAAATCGACGCTACTGGAAAACATTTAACCAGTGGTGTAATTGACGAACATTCTCACATTGCCGCTTCAAGTATCAATGAAGGAGGTCATAACTCTTCGGCTGAAGTGACCATAGAAGATGTCATCAACCCAGATGATATTAATCTTTACCGCAACCTTTCTGGTGGGGTAACAACTTTACAAATCTTACACGGTTCTGCGAACCCTATTGGGGGTAGATCTGCCATTATCAAACCCCGCTGGGGAAAATCGGCAAATGACTTATTGTATCAAGGCGCAGATCCCTATATCAAGTTTGCCTTAGGGGAAAATGTAAAACAGTCAAACTGGCCTAGCTACAACCGTTTTCCGCAAACGCGTATGGGAGTAGAACAAGTCTTTGTGGATTACTTCCAAAGAGCCAAAGAGTATCAAGAAAGCTGGAAGGCATATAACGCACTGCCTAGAAAAACAAAAGCCAGAACCCTTGCACCACGCTATGATATTGAAATGGAAACCCTAGTCGAAATTTTAGAAGGAAAACGCTTTATTTCTTGTCACTCCTATGTGCAAAGTGAGATCAATATGTTGATGAAAGTCGCAGAACGCTTTGGTGTAACCATCAATACTTTTACGCATATTTTAGAAGGCTATAAAGTCGCTGACAAAATGAGAGAACACGGCGTGGGAGGTTCAACCTTCTCTGACTGGTGGGCATATAAGTTCGAAGTAAACGATGCAATCCCTTATAATGGTGCGATTATGCACAGTCAAGGGGTAACCGTAGCCTTTAACTCTGACGATTCTGAAATGTCAAGACGCTTAAATCAGGAGGCAGCAAAAGCGGTAAAATACGGTGGGGTTTCTGAAGAAGATGCCTGGAAGTTTGTAACCCTTAACCCTGCAAAATTATTGCATATTGACGATGAAGTGGGTAGTGTGAAAGTAGGAAAATCAGCAGATCTAGTTTTATGGAATGATCATCCAATGTCTATTTATGCTGTTGCAGAAAAGACCATGATAGAAGGAGTTTTCTATTATGAGCTTGACAGAGCGACTGCACAAGTCGATAAAATTCAACAAGAGCGCAATCAATTAATCCAACAAATGCTTGCCGCTAAAAATGGTGGGGCTCCCACTAAAAAAGCGCCTAAAAAACAAGCCCGAGAATTTCATTGTGAAACGCTCGACTAAAACATATTAAGATGAAAAAATCATTATATACACTCTTGCTATTCTGTCTTGGTCTTATGGTCCAGGCACAACAAACCCCAGCAGCAAATCAGGCTGCTTCTCTCCTTATTCAAGGTGCAACCCTGCATATTGGGGATGGAACTGTGATTGAAAACGGAATGATCGGGATCGCCGATGGGAAAATTCTCGAAGTCGGTAAAACGGGGGCACAGCAAAACACTTATGACAACACTGTCGATGCAAATGGACAACATGTTTATCCAGGTTTTATCGCTGCAAACAGCACCGTGGGGATGGTTGAAATCGATGCCATTCGCCCTACCAATGACCTAAACGAGATAGGCACATTCTTACCTAATATTCGTACAATTATTGCTTACAATGCAGAATCTAAAGTAGTAGAGTCTCTTCGCCCTAATGGGATTTTAACTGCTCAAATCGTTCCTACTAGAGGACGCATTGCCGGAAGCTCTTCTATCGTTCAACTCGACGCGTGGAACTGGGAAGACGCAGGAATTAAAGTAGATGAAGGTATGCACATTTACTGGCCGCGAACTTACCGCAGAGGGAATCGCACTAAAGGAGAAGATCCATTAGTCTATGACCAAAAAAACTACAGTAAAAGAACAGCAGAATTAGATCAATATTTAGCGGAGGCAAAAACTTATGATGCTAACGCCAAAAAGGAACACCTTCCACATGCTGCTTTAACAGGCGCATTAAATGGTTCACAAAGAGTTTACCTTCATGCCAAAGAAAAAAGACAAATCTTAGACGGGATTGCTTTCTTAAAAAAACACGGTATTGACAACATTGTTTTAGTTGGCGGTGACGATGCTCACCTAATCACAGCTTTCTTAAAAAAGCACGATATTCCTGTAATCGTATCTCGCCCACACCGCTTACCCAGCACCGAAGATGAGGATGTAAAACTTCCTTTTAAAATGGCCAAGATATTATTGGACGCTGGACTGACCATCACCATTGATGTGAGTGGTCGCATGGAAAGAATGAACACCCGTAACCTTCCCTTTTATGCAGGAACTTTTGCGGCATATGGAGTAGAGAAAGAAAAAGCAGTTGAAATGATCACCTTGAGTGCAGCTAAAATATTAGGAGTCGATGAGCAACTAGGAAGCTTGACGGTAGGAAAAGATGCAACGCTATTTGTCGCTAAAGGAGATGCATTAGATATGCGAACCAATCAACTTAGCCATGCTTTTATCCAAGGGAGAGCACTGAGCCTAGAAACGCATCAAACAGAATTGTGGAAACGCTACATGGAAAAATTCTCAAGACAATAAATGCTACACCTTTCTAGCGCACAAAACAATCAGCTAAAACGATTAAAAGTTTTACAGGAAAAAGCCAAAAAAAGGAAATTAGAAAATGCCTTTGTGATCGAAGGCATAAAAGAAATTGAACACGCGATTAATGGCGGATATCAACTGGAAACTGTTTTCGTTAAAGAAGAAGAACCTATAGTTGATTTATCAAATAAAATAAGTGTAGACACCGATATGATCTCGGTGTCTTCTGCTTTATTTGAACGCTATTGCTATCGCAAAACCTCCAAAGCAATCGCCATTGCGCAATGCAAAGAACACCACCTTGACAGTTTTAAAACCAAGGGAGAAAACCCGTTTATTTTAGTCGCAGAAGCACCCGAAAAACCAGGAAACATAGGAGCTTTACTGCGAACCGCTGATGCCATGGGAGTGGATTGTTTTATGATCGTTGATGCTAAAACAGATCTGTATAACCCTAATGTAATACGTTCAAGTGTGGGCTGCATCTTTTCTGTTCCAGTAGTGACCGCTACCCTAGAAGAAGCCTTTGAATTTTTAGCGCAAAATAAGATCAATGTCTACAATGCTGCATTGACTCAATCTGCTCAATCTTATACGCAATATGATTATACAAGCCCTTGTGCAATTGCTGTGGGGACAGAGAGCGATGGATTAAGTGAAGCATGGCTTAATCAAAAAAGTACCAAAATCATTATCCCCATGTTAGGGCAGAACGATTCTCTTAACGTTTCTGTCGCAGCTGGCATTATACTTGCAGAAGTTCAAAGACAAAGAAACTAAAGCGAAATAGTCTTTGGATTCAAAAGAAATGCGTAAATTTCTACTATGCTTGTCGATGAAGAAATAGAAAACAAAGAGATTGCAAAACAGTACAAAGAACTGTTAAGAATCAGTTATCTCCAGCTTACAAAGGAAGATAAAAAACTGATTCGGCTTGCCTTTAATACTGCTGTTGACGCGCATAAAGATCAAAGAAGAAAATCTGGAGAAGCCTATATTTTTCACCCTATTGCGGTGGCAAAAATAGTTGCTGCAGAAATTGGTCTTGATGCTACCTCTATTGCAGCAGCCCTCTTACACGATACAGTAGAAGACACAGAATATACCCTTAACGATATCGAGCGCCTCTTTGGCAACACCGTTGCCAAAATTGTACATGGACTCACCAAGATCTCCCATTTAAAAAAGGATACTGACATTTCTCTACAGGCAGAGAACTTTAGAAAAATGCTCTTGACCCTTAATGATGATATCAGGGTTATTATTATCAAAATAGCCGATCGTTTGCACAATATGCAAACCATGGACGCTATGCCAGAGTATAAGCAGGTGAAAATCGCCTCTGAAACCCTTTACATCTATGCTCCCATTGCCCACAGAATAGGGATGTATAACATTAAAACAGAGCTCGAAGATCTCAGTTTAAAATACACAGAACCCGATCGTTTTGATGCCATTAAAAATAAAATCGAGGAAAGTCAAGAAGAGCAAAAGCAATACATCAATTCTTTTTCTACCCTTGTAAAAGAATCCCTGGATAGAGAAAATCTAGGCTATTTTATTCAAGGTAGAAGCAAATCCATCTTTTCGATTCATAAAAAAATGCAAAAACAGAACATCAGCTATGAGCAGGTGTTTGATAAATTTGCCATTAGAATTGTGTATCAGTCTGACCTTAAAGATGAGAAGTTTTTAGCCTGGAAAATATACTCGATTATTACCGATTACTTTACCCCTAACCCCACCCGTTTAAGAGATTGGATTTCTTCTTCAAAATCAAACGGATATGAGTCCCTACACATCACTGTGATGGGACCTAATAATAAATGGGTAGAAGTTCAAATACGTTCTGAACGCATGCACGAGATCGCCGAAAAAGGCTATGCAGCGCACTATCGATACAAACAAGGAGAGGAAAGCGATACCGGAATAGACGCCTGGTTAAATCGTTTACAAGAGGTACTCGAATCAAAAGATTCCAACGCAGTTGATTTTGTCGAAAATTTCAAACTCAACTTATATGCTGAAGAAATCTTTGTCTTTACGCCACATGGTGATTTAAAATCTTTACCACAAGGATCCTCGGCTTTAGACTTTGCTTATGCTATTCACACAGAAATAGGATCAAAAACACGCGGTGCAAGAGTAAACGCAAAACTAGTCCCTCTCTCCAGAACACTAAAAAGTGGAGATTCTGTCGAGATCATCACCTCAGAAAATGCAAAACCTACTGCAAACTGGCTGGATTATGTCATCACTTCAAGAGCGCGAAATAAAATAAAAGCCTCCCTTAACGAAGAAAAAAAGAAAATAGCCGAAGAAGGAAAAGAAATCCTGAGGAGAAAACTCAAACATATGCGGATCAACATGAACGAAAGATCTATTCGTCAATTGATCCTCTATTTTAAAGTTAACTCTAGCTTAGACTTATTTTATCGCATAGGTTTAGGAACAATCGACAACCGCAAATTGAAAGAGTTTGCAACCACCTACAACAACACCTTCTTAAACTTCTTTAAAAAACGTTTAGTAGGCAGGCCAAAGCAAAAAATTACGGAGAGCGAGGAGTTCGTTTCCAAATATGACAAACTCGTCTTTGGAAAAGAAAAGCAAGAGCTTCCTTACAAGCTTTCCCCCTGTTGTAATCCCATTGCTGGCGATAAAGTTTTTGGTTTTGTAACCATTAACGAAGGCATTAAAGTGCATCAACACAACTGTTCGAATGCTGTTGCCCTTCAATCTAACTTTGCTTATCGCATCGTACCTGCGTGGTGGGTAGACTCAAGTGAGCAAGAATTTACAGCAGAACTTGTTCTAACAGGTATTGATCAAAAAGGATTGGTCAATCAAGTAACCCGTGTGATCTCTAACAATATGAACGTTGATATTAAGAAAATCAATTTCTATACAGACGAAGAATTGTTTAAAGGAGTCATCACCATGCGTGTAAATAACAAAGGGACCCTCAAGAAATTAAAGCAACAATTATTGAAAATCGTTGGAATTGAGAAAGTAGGTCGTCATTAGTAAAAGAAACTGTACCTTTACAGAAGATTTAATGTGATATGGCAGAATCAAAAGATCAACAAGAAATCGTAAAAAACGTGTTTATCAATTTTCTTGATCAGCACAAGCATCGCAAAACTCCAGAGCGATTCGCCATCCTACACGAAATTTACGAACATCAAGAGCATTTTGACATTGAGTCATTATACATCATGATGAAGAATAAAAACTATCGTGTGAGTAGAGCGACACTCTATAATACCGTTGATTTATTGATCGAATCTGGCTTAATTAGAAAACACCAATTTGGTGCGCAAGCACAATATGAAAAATCGTTTTTTGACAAACAGCACGATCACATTATTCTAACTGATTCTGGAGAAGTAAAAGAATTTTGCGACCCACGAATTCAGTCGATAAAAAAAACAATCGAAGAAGTATTTAATGTTGATATTCATCACCATTCTTTATATTTTTACGGCACTAAAAAAGAATCTTAAACACCCACCCACATATGTCGGTTGATTTATTGCTCGGACTCCAATGGGGAGACGAAGGAAAAGGAAAAATTGTTGATGTTTTAACCACAGATTACGATATCATCGCACGTTTTCAAGGAGGACCTAATGCAGGTCATACACTAAAATTTGACGGTATATCACATGTCTTACACACCATTCCCTCTGGTATTTTTCACCCCTCGGCGATCAACCTTATCGGGAACGGAGTTGTGATTGATCCCGTTATTTTTAAAGGAGAATTAGATAAACTTGCTGGTTTTAATATCGACTTTGCTAAGAAACTATATGTCTCAAAAAAGGCACACCTTATCTTACCGACCCATAGATTACTTGATGCCGCCTCTGAAGCTGCAAAAGGAAAAGCAAAAATTGGTTCTACCCTTAAAGGAATTGGACCAACTTATATGGATAAAACGGGTAGAAACGGAATTCGCGTAGGTGACATTTTACTCGAGGACTGGAAAACTAGATACAATACCCTAAGGGATAAGCATCTTAAAATGCTCGCTAATTATGACAGCAGCGTTGAATATGACTTAACAGATTTAGAAGCGACTTTTTTCGAAAGTTTAGAAACATTAAAATCGCTTCCGTTAATCGATAGCGAAAACTACTTACATACCGCACAAAAAGAAAATAAAAAGATTTTAGCCGAAGGCGCTCAAGGATCCTTACTCGATATTGACTTTGGAACCTATCCTTTTGTTACTTCTTCCACCACTACCGCTGCTGGTGCTTGCACTGGTTTAGGTATTGCCCCTAACGCAGTTGGGGATGTGTTTGGTATTTTTAAAGCCTATACCACAAGAGTGGGAAGCGGTCCTTTCCCTACAGAACTTTTTGACGAAGTAGGCGAAACTATGGGACGTGTCGGGAATGAATTTGGTGCAACCACAGGTCGATCTAGACGTTGTGGATGGATTGATCTCGTCGCTTTAAAATATGCCATAAGAGTAAATGGCGTTACTCAACTAATGATGATGAAAGGCGATGTGCTTTCTGGTTTCCCTACCATAAAAGTATGTACTGCTTATAAAACAAAAGAAGGAGTCATCGAACATTTTCCTTTTTCAATTGAACCAGAAAATGTTACCCCTCAATACATTGAGTTACCAGGTTGGAAAGAAGATTTAACTCAAATGTCGAGTGAATCAGAATTTCCAGCGACCTTTAACGACTATATCGCTTATCTCGAAAAGGAATTAGAAACACCTATCAAGATAGTATCGGTAGGACCAGACAGAAAACAGACCATCTTTAGATAAACAATGGTTGATGTGAAAAAACTATTTTCACTTCTTGTAATCAGTATATTTCTCCTTTGTGGAGGACATATCAATGGACAAGAAAAAAAGATCATTCAAATCAAACAAGCAGGTTCTTTTGGGAAAGACGAAGCTAATTTCCCCGGAGCAAATATTCTATTAAAAAAGGGAAATACAAGGGTAAAGCTCTTCCACGAAGGGGCTCTTATTGAGTCTAATAAATCCTTTTTTTATTCGAAAAAAAATGCCTTTAAAGCTGAAGGTGAAGTTGTCTTTACGCAAGGAGACAGTCTAAGAATGACCAGTGACTACATGGAGTATGATGGAGAAACTGGCAAAGCAAAAGTATGGGGGGATGTTTTTTTAAAACAGCCTGACATGACCCTTGAGACAGACACCCTGTTTCTAGATCGTCTAGATGATCTCGCCTATTATGAAACCCCAGGAACAATTGTCGACAGTGCTAGTGTACTAAAAAGTAATCGTGGTAAATATTATATGAAGGAAAAGAAATATCGCTTCCTTTCAAATGTTCGCATCAATAATCCCGAATACAAAGTCACCTCTAGCCAATTAGATTATTACACAGAATCTAACAAAGCTTATCTCTATGGCCCAACAAAGATCATAGGAGAAGACTATGACATCTATTGCGAACAAGGCTTCTATGACACCAATTCACAACAAGGTTACTTTAAGAAAAAAGCAGAAATACTTTACAACAATAAAATCATTAATGGGGATAGCCTTTATTTTGAAAACGAGCGTAACTATGCCGCAGCAACAGATAAAGTAGTCATAACAGACACCATTAATCAATCTATTATTAGAGGCAATTATGCCGAAATATTCAAGGCGATAGATTCGGCGATAATCACAAGAAAAGCCCTGGCAATTAATATTATCGAGAACGATTCGCTTTATATCCATGCAGACACCCTTATAGGGACTGGCCCTTCTGAGGCAAGAGTGCTGAGAGGCTATTATGGGGTTAAAATTCTAAAAAAAGACCTAAGGGGTAAATCGGACTCGCTTTATTTAGACGAAACCGTTGGAAGAATCGAATTGTTAAAACGCCCTTTGAGCAAAAAGGAAGAACAAGTCCTTTCGCAAGATCAAAAAAACGCAAGAAACCCAGTTATGTGGTTTAACGAAAGTCAGATGAGTGGAGATGTAATCTACATGAAAACAGACTTTCAAACAAAAAAATTGGATTCACTCTTTATTTTTGGCAACGCCTTCATCATAGAAAAAGACAGCATTAGTGAAAATGGGTATAACCAGATTCTAGGGAAAGAGTTGTACGGTGACTTCTTAGATGGTGCGCTAAACGTTTTAGACATTATTAAAAACACCCAAGTGTTATACTACTTATATTCTGACGCTGGAGAACTTGTTGGGATTGACAAAACCATTTGTAGTGCTTTGAATATCAAATTTAAAGACAACGAAATCGAAGACATCTCTTTTTATATTAGCCCAGAAGGAGATGTATTTCCAGACACAGAATTAGACCCTAATTTACGGAAATTAGAAGGCTTTTTGTGGCGGGAGGACGAACGTCCAAAGACCCTAGAGGACTTATTTAAAAAAGATTAGACCCCATTTATTATGTTACGTGATGACTTCTTAAAATACCAAGCTAAGACTACCCCCTTCCCTATGGGAATGGAAGTCAAGCGGGCAAAAGGGAGTTATATCTTCGATCAAAAAGGGAAAAAGCATTTAGATTTTGTTGCTGCAGTTTCAGCTTGTAGTCTAGGGCATCGACATCCTGCCGTGGTTCGCGCCATGAAAAAACAACTTAATCGTTATCTACATGTCATGGTGTATGGAGAATATGCCCAATCTCCTGCGGTAGAACTTTGCAAACTCCTCGCACAGCATCTTCCGCCATCACTTGAAGTAACATATTTAACCAACTCTGGAACAGAAGCCATAGAAGGCGCAATGAAATTGGCCAAAAGGGTTACAGGGAAAACAGGCTTTGTCGCTGCAAAACAAGCCTATCACGGGAGCACACAAGGCGCATTGAGTTTATTAGGTGTTGAATCCCAAAAAGAAGGCTATCAGCCCTTGTTAAATGAAGTAGATTTTATCTCCTTCAACAACTTAGCTGAACTTGAAAAGATTAATGCAAATACAGCGGGAGTAGTTCTTGAAACCATTCAGGGAGGAGCGGGTTTTATCCTCCCAGAAAATGACTATTTAAAAGCTGTTAAAGCCCGCTGTGAAGAAGTAGGAGCACTTCTAATTCTCGATGAAATTCAACCAGGAATTGGTAGAACGGGTAAACTTTTTGCCTTTGAACACTATGGGATCACCCCTGATATTTTAGTGATTGGAAAAGGATTAGGAGGCGGAATGCCCATTGGTGCATTTTGCAGTTCAGCAGATTTTATGGAGCAATTGACCCATAAACCCAGTTTAGGTCATATTACAACCTTTGGGGGAAATCCCGTAATTGCTGCTGCGGCATTAGCCACGCTTAAAACGATCTATCGCAAAAAGCTAATGGCTCAAATAGACGAAAAAGAACAACTCTTTCGCACTTTATTAGTTCATCCAAAAATCAAACAAATCAACGGTCGAGGCTTGATGTTAGCCCCTATTTTTGAAAGAGAAGAGGAGGTCCCAGCTATTGTACAGTCTTGTTTAGACAAAGGCTTGATTTTATTCTTCCTTTTATGGGAAAAGAAAGCCGTAAGAATCTCTCCCCCCCTTAACATTAGCCATAGAGAAATTAAAAAAGGCTGTGCTATTCTTTTGGAAGCATTAGACGAGCTTCAATAGTTTGTTAATTAATTTGTTAAAAACAATAGTGGGATTATTTTAAAAATCTATCCCTTAGTCACTAAATTTAATATAACTAACACAACAATGTATGTTTCGCGAATTTTCGCAAAATTCAGACGCACCGGTAACCAGATTTGAGCAAATGCTCAAGACAAATCAGGTCTACTTCTTTGACGCGCTTGAGTTCGAAACAATCATTCAGTTTTACATCGATACAGGCGAAATCAATCTCGCTAAGAAAGCGTTGCAGATGGGGATCAATCAACATCCTTTCCACATTGATTTGTTATTGCTTAAATCAGAACTATTGATTTTTGATGATGCCAATAAAGAAGCCTTACAGTTATTAGACACCATCGAAGAGTTAGAGCCTAGTAACCAAGAAATTTACATTCAAAAGGCCACTATATTCTCTAAAGGAAAAAACAATCAAGCTGCTATAGAATTCTTATTCAAAGGACTAGAACAGGCAGACGATCCACACGAGATATGGTCTTTATTAGCCATGGAATACATGGTGATTGGAAATTATACTGAGGCGAAAAATTATTTCCGTCTTTGCATTGAAGAAGATCCAGAAGATTATCAGGTTTTATACAACTTACTCTTCTGTTTAGATTATTTAAAAGAAAACAGAGAAGCACTCGATGTTTTAAATCAAGTTCTCGAAACAAACCCCTACAATGAAATTGTCTGGTTAGAAAGCGGAAAACAATACTTGATTCTCAATAAAAAAGAAGAAGCATTAAGCGCTTTTGATTTTGCCATCATCAGTGAAGACACTTTTACAGGAGCTTATATTGAAAAAGCTAAATTGTTAGAAGAGACAGGACGTAAGAATGAAGCCATAGAGAACTATGAAATTGCTGCTAAATTAGAAGACCCTTCGGCCTACCTCAATATAAGAATTGCAAGCTGTCATGCACATTTAGGCAATGATCAATTAGCCTTGCAATATTTCAAAAAAGGGATTAATGAAGATCCTTCTTATGAAAAAGCTTGGACGGGGATTATTGACTTTTATATCTCAAAGCAAAACCCTTCAAAAGCACTTTACTATTGTGACAAGGCCTTGCAGATTAATGAGAATTATGTCAGCTACTGGAAAAGAAGCGCCTTACTAAACAAAGAGTTAGGAAAATATCAAGAAGCAGAAATTGCTTTTCAAAACACCATTGAATTAGGGAATTACGAATTATTAGTCTGGATAGGCTGGTTAGATACCTTGATCTTTTTGAACGAATGGGACAAAGGTCAAACAATCGCACAACAAGCCAAAGAATTTTATCCAGAAGAACTATCGCTGGATTTCAAAATTGCTGGTTGCTTCCATAAATTGGGAAAAACCATTGAAATGGAATACTATTTGCAGAATGTAAAAAGTAAATACACTAGCTTACCAAAAGAAGTGCTAGACCTGTTTCCCCAGCTTATTCAATTACTTCAATAGTAACACTAGATCACCGCTAACTAAAATACAATTATGCGCAAAGCTATTTTGCTCTACTTTAAAGGGCTGCTCATGGGAGCTGCAGATATTGTTCCGGGAGTATCTGGGGGCACAATGGCGCTTATCACAGGGATCTACAAAGAATTAATCGAAAGTATTAATCAACTTAATTTCAAACAACTTTTAGTGCTTCGCAAAGAGGGCTTTGTTGCTTTTTGGCAATCGGTTAACGGTCCATTTTTACTACCATTATTTTTAGGGATTGCCAGTGGTATCCTCTTTCTTTCAGGAGGAATTACCTATCTACTAGAGCATCAACCTATATTATTGTGGTCTTTCTTTTTTGGACTAATCCTCGCCAGTATCTATACATTAATTAAACAATTTGAACTAAAAACCCCTACGCACTACGCACTGCTATTTACAGGTTTTATGATTGCCTTTGGCATAACTCAACTTAGTCCAGCCGGCACCTCTAACAATTTATTGTATTTGTTTTTCTCTAGTATGATTGCCATTATTGCGATGATACTACCCGGAATTTCGGGTGCCTTTATTTTCATTCTTTTAGGGGTGTATGAAGAAGTTTTAGCTACGGTCAAAGGTGCCATTGCAGTACTCTTAGATTTTGACTTAGCAAACTTTAAAACGGTTTATACTAAAGTGATCGTCATTGGACTAGGTATTGTTGTTGGGTTAAAATTATTTTCGCGTCTCTTGACTTGGTTATTTAACCATAGGAAAGAAGCGACGCTTAGTGTCTTAATTGGATTTATGATTGGAGCTTTGCCCAAAATATGGCCGTGGAAAATCGAGGAAAAAATTGGGGAGCAAATCATCTTTACAAATGCTAACCCCTTACAATTTGAAGGCGACCCACAATTGGGTATGGCTATAGCTTTAGTCGTACTGGGTGCGACCGCTTTGATTTTATTAGAACGCTTTGCCATAAAAAAATAAAAATGCTCCCTACAGAACGTTCTTGGTCAGATGCTTTTTTCCTTATCCTAAAAGGAATGGTAATGGGAATGGCTAATAAAATTCCTGGGGTTTCTGGTGGAATCATCGCCCTTGCTGCAGGCTTTTATGAAGAATTAATTTACTCCTTTTCACGTATTGACGCTAAGGCATTTAAAGTTTTATTTAGTCAGGGAATAAGTGCCTTCTATAAACACATCAATGGGGCTTTTTTAATGCTCCTATTTAGTGGGGTGGGACTCAGCTTTTTTAGCGTCTCTTTATTGTTAGATTATCTTTTAAATCACTACCCCCAACAGGTGTTAGGCGCATTTTTCGGAATGATTGTAGCCTCGGTGTTTTACATCTGGAAGGATTTACCGCAATACAGCAGCAAAGAATACATCTTTGGAATAATAGGGACCCTTTTGGGCGTAGCCCTACTATGGATCAATCCGGGTACTGAAAATGATCACTGGTTATTTGTCCTTTTTTGTGGGATGGTGAGTATTTCTGGGATGACTTTACCGGGCTTATCGGGCTCATTGTTAATCTTAATTTTAGGGAATTACAACCTCCTTTTAATCGATTGTGTCAATGCGGTATTTTTTACTTTACAGGATCTACTTAGCGGTCAAGGCTGGGGATTAGAGGATCCAGAAAGACAGCGTTTACTGGGTGTTTTCGTTTTTTTTACGATAGGATCTAGTATAGGCTTAGTGGTTTTTTCGAAACTTTTAGAGCGATTAATTAAAGACTACAAAAGCATTACAATATCGACTTTAGTAGGATTTATCTTGGGTTCTTTAGGCGCGGTATGGCCTTGGACTGCTAAAACTACACCCCTAGAAAAAATGTATTTTAGCTTAGCAACAACGCCAAATAATACTTTTTACTTTCCTGATCTAAGATTATTTTCAACACTAAGTACCCTATTTTTTATACTTTTGGGCATCGGGATTGTTATCCTGTTAGAACACTATGGCAACAAACAAAAAACTTAAGTTCGGGCTTTTAGGAAAGAGCATCGATTATTCTTTTTCTCCGGGCTATTTTGCTAAAAAATTTGAACGAGAAAACCTCCCCCATTGTGATTATCGCAACTTTGATTGCGCGACAGTTGAAGAAGTTTTTTCGACCATTCAACGCCCGGACCTCAAAGGCTTAAACGTCACTATACCTTATAAAGAAGAGGTGATTCCAGCCATGGATGAATTAAGTCCCACGGCAAAAGCGATCGGGGCGGTAAACACCATCATCTTTACAGAAGACGGAAAACGCATAGGCGACAATACAGATGCTTATGGCTTTGAACGCGCACTCTTTGATCAATATGATGGTAAACCAAAGAAAGCCTTGATCCTAGGTACAGGAGGTGCGTCAAAAGCAGTGCACTATGTTTTGCGTAAACGCGGAATTATCCCTCAATACGTTTCCCGCAAAGCAGGAGAAAATGCCATCGATTATGCCGCGTTGACTAAAGCTGTGATCGAAGCGCATGAACTCATCATCAATTGTACTCCTTTAGGGACCTTTCCAGATGTAGATAGCGCGCCAGCAATAAACTATGAAGCCCTAACAGCAAAGCACTTTTTATTTGATCTAGTCTACAACCCTGCAGAGACCCTTTTCTTAAAATTAGGCAAAAAACAAGGGGCCGGAATCGCCAATGGTTCAGACATGCTCGTGCATCAAGCAAATCGTTCTTGGGAACTCTGGATGGAAGAGTAACCCATTGAATTTATTTTTTGTAATTTTAAGCTAGATAGAATCTATACAAACACCTTTGTCATGCAAATGGAACCTACATTGTCACCTGAAGAAAATCAAGATAAACTTGAACAAACAGGGGAAGAAAAAACGACCACTTCTACTTCAGAAAAAGAAGAGAAAAAAGAGGCGAGCAAGCCTGACCCCGCCCCTACGCCTAGTCTAGAAATCGCGATTGATCAACTCGCCTTAGAAGACTTTGCGGGAGCCATGGAAAAGGTGCTCAAAAATGAGCAGTGGATGAAACTAGGTCAGCTAGTCAGAGACTTACAACAAAGTTTTGACAGCCAATTCTTAAAAGTACTCCAAACTAAAAAAGCCGAATTTATTGAAGAAGGCGGGAACGAAATAGACTTTTATTTTGCCCCAGATTACAAGAAGAACTTTAGCGCTTTATTAAAAGAATACAAGCAGAAAAAAGGCAAACACTTTAAAGAATTAGAGGCAAGCCAAAAAGCCAACCTCAACCGCAAAAAAGAAATCATCGAAGAAATCAAATCTTTGATTGACCAAAGCGAGCACAACAACAGCAGCTATCGACAATTTAAAAATCTACAAGAAGCTTTTCACAATACTGGCTTAGTCCCCAGAAATGAAGCCAATAATATCTGGCAGACTTATAAATTTCACGTCGAACGCTTTTATGATTTCTTGCACCTCAACAGAGATTTACGCGACGCCGACTTTAAACACAATTATACCGAGAAATTAAAAATCATCGAACGTGCAGAAGCATTAGCAAAAGAGACCGATGTTATTTCTTCCATTCGTGAACTCAATGTTTTACACCGCTTGTGGAAAAACGATTTAGGCCCTGTTGCAAAAGAGCATAGAGAAGATTTATGGAATCGTTTTCAAACGGCCACAAAAGCGATTCATCACCTAAAGAATGAATACAATAAAAACATCGATAGCATTCACAGTGATAATCTAGTTTTAAAAGACAAACTGCTAAACGACATCGCTGCGGTCATTGAATCAGCACCTGCAAATCACAATGCTTGGCAAAACGCCATCAAAAAGGTTCATGGTCTTAAAGAACAATTTCATAGCGTGGGCAGAGTCCCAAAAAATGAAAACAAACGTCTGTGGAATACTTTTAGAGAACTGAGCCGAGAATTCAATCAAGCCAAAAACATTTTCTACAAAGAACAAAAAAGCCAAGAGAAACAATTTATCGAGGCGAAGAAGGCTTTAATCCAAGAAGTCGCTACTATTCTTGATGATCCCAATTGGAGAGATTATGTAGGTCGCATGAAAGCTGTACAAACAGACTGGAAAAAAACAGGACGTATCTCTAGAAAACTGTCCAATAAACTATGGGAAGAGTTTAAAGCCTTGACCAATCTCTACTTTGACCGCCTTAAAAACAAGGTCGAAGCCTTAAGCGCGGCAGATCAAGCACAACTCGCTTCGCAAAATAATTTTGTGGAAGCTTTGCTTAAAACAGAAGCGCCCACTACCCCTAAAAAGTTAGAAAATTTTATTGATGAACAGGCAGAGCAATGGCTTATCCTCAACCCACGGCCTAACTCTCCTGCTCAGAAAAAACTGATCCAACACCTGGTTCAACTGTGGGAGGCCACCTCTTTATCTGCAAAAGATAAGGCCACACAGAAGTTTAACACCCAACTGGCCCTAATCAAAAACGATGAAGCTGGCTTAAATAAAGAGCATACTTTTCTCAAGAAAAAAATTGATGAAATCAATACAGAATTGATTCAATTGCAAAACAACTTGCAGTTCTTTAGTAGCAGCAGTAATGACAATCCTGTGGTGGTAGAGGTTACCACCAAAATCGAAAAACTCTCTACACAAAAAGAAGCGTTCGAAGAGAAAACAAAGGCGATAAAATCGTTAAAACGCAGCCTAAAGAAAAAGCAACAAGCTGAAGAAGAAAGTACTGAAACTACTGAAGAAAACGAGGATTAGGAGTTAAAACCCTCGGGAAGTTATTGCTTCCATAAAGCATGATAATACCCTTTTTGCTGAAGTAAAGTTTTGTGTGTTCCTTGCTCTACAACTTGTCCTTTTTCCAAGACAATTACTTGATCTGCTTGAACAACTGTACTCAAGCGATGTGCAATCAAAATAATGGTCTTTTTTTCATCTAAAACTGGATGGGCTAAGCGCAATAAGGTGTCACCCTTATGCACCAATTGATGGGGACGAAGGATAGAATAAATGACCTGCCCTTGTTGGTTAATCCGTAAAGGAATACGCTCTTCTTGTGGTTTGATCACCCCACGTACCGAAGTGTAGATATTTACTTTTATAAAGGGTAGACTTAGTAGAGCCCCTAAAAGCAGGAGCAATAGAAATAGATAGATTTTCTGACTGCGTTTACTATACTTAAATTGGTGCACCTCATAGGTGTTCTCCAATATCTCTTTAGGGAAGAGTTGTTTTTTCATGTTAAGACTTAGGCCTCAACAAGGTACTAAAAAATAATTACTGCTTTTTGGCTTCCTCCCAATAAACATCCATTTCTGCTAGGGTCATGTCTTGCAGGGATTTGCCTAGGGCTTTGGCTTTTGCCTCTAAATAATTAAAACGCTTGGTAAACTTTTGGTTGGTGCGTTCTAAGGCGGTATCTGGATTGATTTTTAAGAAACGGGCATAGTTGATCATAGAAAAGAGCACATCGCCAAATTCGGCTTCCATATCGCTAGTATTACCTTGAGCGACTTCGGTTTGGAATTCAGACAGTTCTTCTTGCACCTTTTCCCAGACTTGTTCGGGTTTTTCCCAGTCAAAGCCTACTCCGGCAACTTTGTCTTGAATGCGCTGTGCTTTTACAAGGGCAGGTAAACCCTTTGGGACACCTTCAAGCACTGTTTTCTTGCCTTTCCCTTCTTTGAGTTTAAGGGCTTCCCAGTTCTTTTTAACGTCTTCTTCGTTCTCTACTTTGACGTCTCCATAAATATGAGGATGACGGTAAATTAATTTCTCTGAAATCCCATGCGCGATATCGGCCATATCAAAGGCTTTTTCTTCGCTGCCCAAGCGGGCGTAAAAAGCGATATGCAAGAGTAAATCTCCCAGCTCATTTTTGATTTCGTCTAGATCGCGGGTCAAAATAGCATCGCCCAATTCATAGGTTTCTTCTATGGTTAGATGACGCAGCGATTCAAAGGTTTGCTTCTTGTCCCAAGGGCACTGTTCCCGCAACTCATCCATAATGGTGAGCAGGCGATCAACGGCGGCCAATTGGTCCTTTCTGCTATTCATCTTCTTTAACGGCTTCTTCTTCTGTTTCAGGAGCTTCTTCTGTGAAAACTTCAGGGGCTTTCTCGATTAGAATGTTATACCACTGGATCACTTTTTTAATGTCTGAAGGGTAAACACGCTCTTCGTCATAATCTTGAAAAACATCAAAGAAAAAAGCTTCTAATTGGTCTGCAGGAGCTTTAGGCTTTACAGAACATGTTTTCCCTTCTTCTTTTGCATGTATCATTTTAAAGACCTCTCTCAAAGGGACCTCTTTTTCTAAGCCATAAATATTAATTTCAGACAATACACTTACTTGATCACGCACAGAGGCAGTGATGCGTTTTCCATCGACCAGAGAAGTTGCGACCACACCTGTTCTAGTTTGTAGCGATACTTCATAAAGTCCTGGACGACCGCCTATTGATATAATTTTATCGAGTTGCATACTTATCTTTTTTTAGATTGTAAAGGGAACTTCATCTTGTAATCTACATTGATTTTCCCTTTGCTAATATTGGTTAATTTTCCTTTGATTAATCTTTTCTTTAAGGGAGAAAGTTTGTCAGTAAACAATATCCCTTCAATATGATCGTATTCGTGCTGTATCACCCTTGCAGCTAGTCCGGTATAAGTCTCGGTTAAACTTTCGCCTGCTTCGTTTTGGTAGCTAATCACCAGTTGATCTTTACGCTTGACATCTTCCCGTACATCTGGAATAGACAAACAACCTTCGTTAAAGGCCCATTCTTCTCCGCTCTCCTCTTCAATCACAGGATTGATAAAAGCCTTTTTAAAGCCTTTCAATTGGTCTTGCTCTTGGGGAGAAAGCTCTTCATCATCGGCAAAAGGAGTTGCATCGATCACAAATAATCGCAAACCTAAACCTACTTGAGGAGCTGCTAAACCCACCCCACTAGCCGCGTACATGGTTTCCCACATATTGGCGATTAATTGGTCAAGGTCTTTATAGTCTGCAGGAATATCTGCAGCTTTCTTTTTTAACACTGGGGTACCGTAAGCTACGATGGGTAAAATCATTTATATTTTTTTCTTTGAATGCAAAGATGCATCTAAATAGGATTGTAACAAAAGGGTTGCACTAATCTTATCGATCAAGCCCTTATTTTTTCGTTGTTCTTTCTTTAATCCCCCGTCTAACATCGACTGAAACGCCATTTTAGAGGTAAAACGCTCGTCATATCGTTCTATGGCTAACGCCGGAAGGGCTTTCTCTAATTGTGCAATAAACCGCTGTATCTTCGGTTCTACTTGCGAGGGGGAGTTGTCCATTTGTTTGGGTTGACCTATGACACAAACCTCCACTTTATTGTTAAGGCAGTAATCTGCCAAAAATGGAATCACCTCTTTTGTGGCGAGGGTCGTCAAACCCGAAGCGATAATCTGCATTGGATCAGTCGCGGCGATTCCCGTTCTCTTTTCTCCAAAATCTATTGCGAGTATTATGCCCATGTACAAATATACATTATGCCCCTGTCTTCGGTTAAATTCTTTAGGAAAAAGTGAAAGAGAAGCCGTAAATTTGTGCATCAAAAATTGAAACATGAGAGACATCATAGAAGCAGCATGGGAAGATCGTTCCCTTTTAGAGCAAGAAAGTACACAGAACACCATTCGCCAAGTCATTGAGCAATTAGACTTAGGAAAATTGCGTGTGGCAGAACCTACCGATAATGGCTGGCAAGTCAACGAATGGGTCAAGAAAGCAGTGGTCTTGTATTTCCCCATCCAAAAAATGGAAACCCTACATGCAGGTCCTATGGAGTTTCACGATAAAATGCCGTTGAAAAAAGACTATGCCGCTAAAGGTATTCGTGTGGTCCCTCAAGCTGTAGCCCGTCAAGGTGCGTATATTTCTTCTGGTGTTATCTTAATGCCTTCTTATGTCAACATCGGCGCTTATGTCGATGAAGGAACCATGGTAGATACTTGGGCAACGGTAGGAAGTTGTGCACAGATTGGTAAAAATGTCCACTTAAGCGGTGGTGTAGGGATTGGCGGGGTATTAGAACCCTTACAAGCTGCCCCTGTGATTATTGAAGACAATGCCTTTGTCGGTTCACGTTGTATCGTGGTGGAAGGAGTACATGTTGAAACAGAAGCGGTACTAGGGGCTAATGTTGTGTTAACCGCCTCGACAAAAATCATTGATGTGACGGGTGATCAACCAGTAGAATACAAAGGCCGTGTTCCTGCGCGCTCTGTCGTGATTCCTGGAAGTTACACCAAAACTTTCCCAGCGGGAGATTATCAAGTGCCTTGTGCGTTGATCATCGGGAAACGCAAAGAAAGTACGAACAAGAAAACGTCTTTAAACGACGCTTTAAGAGAACATAACGTAGCCGTATAACCTTGCCTTATGGCGGACTTTACACCTCAGCTAAACGACGCACTCGCTCATTTGAAACAAGATGGCGTCCTGCTTTATCCCAGTGATACCATTTGGGGAATAGGCTGTGACGCTCGTTCTACCAAAGCGGTTGAAGCTGTTTATCGCTTAAAACAACGCGAGGATAGTAAAGCTTTGATTTGTCTAGTCTCTGATCGCAAGATGTTAGCAACCTATGTGGGAGAAATCCCCGATGCCCTCCTCCCCTATTTAGAGGAAGAACGCCCTACCACCATCATTTACCCTAAGGTCAAAGGGCTAAGCGAGCGCCTTTGTGCAGAAGATGGTAGTATCGGGATTCGTATTGCTAAAGATGGGTTTTGCCCAAAATTGATTCAAGCCCTAGGGGCACCTATTGTCTCTACTTCGGCTAATATCAGCGGAGCAACAAGCCCACAGCAATACAAAGACATCGCCACAGAAATTTTGACTGGGGTGGATCATATTGTACCTTTAAAACAAAATGAAACACAAACGCAGGCCTCACGGATTTTGCGTTTGCAAGCAGATAACAGTATCGCCATATTACGTCCCTAATGGAATTTAAAACTGATTTTAACGCTGTATTGTCCACGCCTGTTTTTCAGCATGTAAAAGCAGCAGCGATAGAATTAGGATTAGAGACTTATGTGGTGGGAGGCTTTGTACGTAATCACTTATTAGATCGAAAGAAATCCCAAACAGATTTAGATTTTGTCACAGTAGGCTCTGGCATAGCCCTCGCCAAAGCGGTCCAAAAACGCTTGCCCAATAACCCAAAGCTAAGCATCTTTAAAACCTATGGCACCGCCATGATCAAGTTTGAAGGGATAGACTTAGAATTTGTAGGTGCCCGAAAAGAATCTTATACCGAAGACAGCCGTAATCCCCAAGTGGAAGAAGGCAGCCTTCAAGACGATCAAAACCGTAGAGACTTTACCATCAATGCCATGGCGGTAAGTTTAAACGAAGCCAATTATGGAACCCTTATTGATCCATTTAACGGCCTGAGTGATCTCGAAAAGAAATTAATTCGCACTCCCTTAGATCCCGTCATTACCTATTCAGATGATCCCTTGCGCATGTTACGGGCCATTCGCTTTGCGACCCAATTAGACTTTAGCATTGAAGCAACTTCTCTTGAGGCTATTTTCCAAGAGCGTGAACGCATGAAGATCATTACTAAGGAGCGTATCGTGGAAGAATTGCATAAGATCATGGCCACTTCCGTTCCTTCTAAAGGATTCTTACTCCTTGACCAAGTAGGACTTTTAGCGGACATCCTTCCAGAATTAACCGATTTAAAGGGAATTGAAGAAGTCGAAGGACAAACCCATAAAGACAACTTTTATCACACCCTAGAGGTGGTGGATAATATTTGTCAAACTACCGAAAATCTTTGGCTACGCTGGGCAGCCTTATTACACGATATTGGAAAAGCCCCAACTAAAAAGTTTTCGAAGAAAGTAGGTTGGACTTTTCATGCCCATGAATTTGTAGGGGCAAAAATGGTGTATAAACTCTTTAAGCGTTTAAAAATGCCCTTAAACGAAAAAATGAAGTTTGTTCAGAAAATGGTTTTTATGAGTTCTCGCCCCATTGTACTCGCGCAAGATATCGTCACAGATGCTGCCGTTCGAAGACTTATTTTTGATGCTGGGGATTATGTCGATGACCTACTCACTTTATGTGAAGCAGATATTACCACCAAAAATCCAAAACGTTTTGCCCGTTACCACCAGAACTTTCAAATCGTTAGAGAAAAGATTGTAGAGGTCGAAGAACGCGATCATGTGCGTAATTTTCAACCTCCTGTAAGTGGAGAATTGATCATGGAAACCTTTGGGCTTCGCCCTGGAAAAGAAATCGGGATCATCAAAGAGAAAATAAAAGAAGCTATCTTAGAGGGAGAAATCCCCAACGAATTTGACGCTGCGGTGGAATTGATGAAGAAAGAAGGAAAGGCCTTAGGCTTAAAAATGACGACAGAATGAAGATACGATTTCGCTTTTGGGTAGGTTTATCCATTGTCTTGGTCTATGGTGTAATTGCCGCTGGTGCAATTGTTCGCATGACCGGGAGTGGGATGGGCTGTCCAGACTGGCCTAAATGCTTCGGCTACCTTATTCCACCTACAGAACGCGCACAACTCGACTGGAAGGCTACCCACGACTATCAAGTTGGACAGGTGATTATCGTCGCAGAAGAATTACGCGTAGCGAATAAAGATTTTCGCTCTAGCGATCAATACAACCCAACCAACTGGGAACATTATGACCAGCATGACTATGCCATCTTTAACCCAGTACATACCTGGATAGAATTCCTTAATCGTTTGTTAGGGGCTTTAGGAGGATTAGCCACCCTTGTGGTGGGAATACTCTCTTTCTGGCAATGGAAGAAAAGTAAGTTAATCGCCTTGGTTGCTTGGTTAATCATTTTTGGGATGGGCTTTCAAGCTTGGCTGGGAAAGACCGTAGTCGATTCAAATCTACAGCCGTTTAAAATCACCATCCACATGGTGATGGCTTTAGTGATTGTCGCCCTACTACTCTACCTCTACTACATCAGTAAAACGGAAAAAAGCATCAAAGCTATTCCTTCAAATATCAAGGGCTTTGCGATTTTAGCGCTGGTTTTAACCTTAGTACAAATCGCCATGGGAACTCAAGTAAGACAGTTTGTGGATGAGCAGATCGATCTTTTAGGCGAAGGAACACAAGCCTTATGGCTGGACCCAGCACCAATATTGTTTTATGTGCATCGCAGTTTTTCTTTATTGGTCACTGGACTCAATATTTGGTTGTTTCTAGCACTCAGAAAACTCCAGTTTCCCACCGTACAAATGCAGCAAGTATTAGCTTTAATCGGACTTGAGATCGCTACTGGGATATTGATGTATTACTTTGATTTCCCTTTTAGTAGTCAGCCTTTACATTTATTATTTGCTTCGCTGCTTTTTGGCGCGCAGAGCTATTTATTATTTCACCTTTTTCAACCCACACAATCCGTTTCCACATGATTTATCGTTTCCGTATTATTTTAGACGCTCCTGGTGATGTTTTCCGCGACTTAGAAATTGAAGCTACCGCAAGCTTAGAAGATTTTCATTATGCTATTGCTCAGGCTTTCGGTTTTGGCGGAAGCGAAATGGCTTCATTTTACACCACTAATGACGAATGGGAACAAGGCGAAGAATTACCCTTGATTGATATGGGAGAAGGCACCACCCCTATGTCAGGAAAAAGTCTCGATAAGTTCTTTAGCGCAGACAATCACCATTTGATTTATGTCTATGACTTTTTAGCCATGTGGACCTTTTTTGTGGAACTAATGGAAATAGGCGAAGCGGTTCCCGCAATGGGATATCCCAATCTTGTCTTTGCACAAGGGGAAGTTCCAGAAGAAGCGCCTGAAAAAGAGTTTACAAGTGAAGAAGGCGATGAAGACTTTAACGATGACGATGAAGAAGAGGGCCTACTGGACTATGACGATGCCGACTTCTATTAGGAGGACTGAATCAATTTAGTCATATTGAGATTTTCATAATGCCTGCGGACATAGTCTAAAGAGGCTTCCATAATCTCCCCGGCACTTTTAGCAGACTGAAAAGTTTCATCATTTGTAAACTTATAAATCTCTGTCCTTAAATTTTTCAAGTATTCTGGCTGGGTCAAATGATCTTGTTTCATTATGGTAACCAAATTGTCTAAACGCACCCCAGAACTAATGATGCGCTTTGCCAATATTGAACGCTCTTCGATTTTATATTGATTGACAGAATCTAGGGTAAGTTTATCTTTGACAATCGAAACCATGGGGTAATTCTCTTTAAAGAATTGCGGGCGATACACCTTTAATTTTCCTTCATAACACTGCTGATCAAAATCGATGGCGCGAATTTTATAAATCACCTGATCAAAATCATGGGTGGGAATCACCACATAATTATAGGCCCGCATATCCCCTAACAAACGTATCATACAACGCTCGTTAAACTTGACGTACTCTTTGGCGATTTGCGCCTGCTGCGCTGGGGTACAATCGGCTAAAAAGTCTTCGATAAAAACATCTCCGGGGATACCGGCAATATGCTCTTCAATCAAGGTTGTGTCGTTGACCAAAAAGTTCAGGTTGTGGGGAGACAACATATGCTCAAATTCTAAACCATAGACCCGCGAAGCATCGGTTCGCTTGACATAAAAATAGGTGAAGTTGTCATTGAGGATATTCCTAATCTTAATGCGAAAGGGCTTTGAATTCCCAAAAGTACAGTAGTCTATCGCATCAACATTGAGGTAAGGAATCGAGGCTTCGTTTCCATCAGAGTGCAATAGTGCGTATACCTTTTTAAGATTATAATCGATGTCTTCTCTTTCGCTATCGGTATAATACACCCTCACCCAAAGGGTATCCTCGTCATTTTCGTCATAGACCACAATGGAACCAGAAAAACGCAATAAGTCTTCATAAAACACGGGCGTAAACACCCAGCGATTGTATTGCTTTAGATAGGCATTGAGTTCTCGCGTAATCGGAAAAAAGGGTTTTTTCTGGGAGATGAGTTTCTCTTCCATAACAAGGCTTTTCTCAAAGGTAGGGTCTTTTTTAAGATATCGTCAAGAATTCTAAAAGAACCCCTTAAAATGAAGGAATAATGGTTAATTTTAAAGTTCGAAAATAAGCTATGCCATTTCAATTAGAATCAGAATTTTCTCCCACAGGGGACCAACCAGCCGCGATCAAACAATTGTGTGATGGCTTTGAAGGGCAAGAAAAGTTTATGACCCTGCAAGGGGTCACGGGCTCTGGAAAAACCTTTACGGTGGCGAATGTGGTAAAAAATCTGCAGCGACCAACTCTAGTGCTCGCTCATAACAAAACCCTTGCGGCACAGTTGTATTCTGAATTCAAGCAATTCTTCCCCAATAATGCGGTGGAGTATTTTGTTTCTTACTACGACTACTATCAGCCAGAGGCCTATATCCCTGTTTCTGGAACTTATATTGAAAAGGATCTATCGATCAACGAAGAGATTGAAAAGCTGCGCTTAAGCACCACCTCTTCCCTCCTTTCTGGACGAAGAGATGTTTTAGTGGTTGCCTCGGTTTCTTGTTTATACGGTATCGGAAACCCAGTGGAGTTCCAAAAGAACGTGATCACCATCGAACAAGATCAAGTGATCTCGCGCACCAAACTATTACATCAATTGGTGCAGAGTTTATACTCACGAACTACGGCAGATTTTAACCACGGGAACTTTAGGGTAAAAGGAGATGTGGTGGACATCTTCCCCAGTTATGCTGACACGGCTTTTCGCGTGCACTTTTTTGGAGATGAGATTGAAGAGATTGAGGCATTTGACCCCATCAGTAATCAATCGATTGAAAAATATGAGCGCCTAAACATTTATCCGGCGAATATGTTTGTGACCTCTCCAGATATTCTGCAAAATGCCATTCATCAAATTCAAGATGATCTGGTCAAACAGATTGACTTCTTTAGAGAAGTGGGGAAACCCTTAGAAGCTAAACGTCTGGAAGAACGCACCAATTTTGACCTAGAGATGATACGCGAATTGGGCTACTGCTCTGGGATAGAAAACTATTCTCGTTACCTCGATGGGCGTGCCCCGGGTACTCGTCCTTTCTGCTTATTGGATTATTTCCCCGATGATTATTTAATGGTCATTGACGAAAGTCACGTAACCGTTTCTCAAGTCCATGCCATGTATGGTGGAGACCGAAGTCGGAAGGAAAATCTGGTCGAATACGGCTTTAGATTACCGGCAGCAATGGACAACCGCCCCCTTAAATTCGAGGAATTTGAAGGATTGCAAAACCAAGTGATGTATGTAAGTGCCACCCCGGCAGATTATGAATTAGAAAAGTCTGAAGGAATTTTTGTCGAACAAATTATTCGCCCTACCGGTCTATTAGACCCCGTAATTGAAGTGCGTCCCAGCGAAAATCAAATTGATGATTTGATCGAAGAAATCCAACAAAGGGTCGAAAAAGACGAACGTACCCTAGTCACTACATTGACCAAACGCATGGCCGAAGAGTTGACCAAATACATGAGCCGCATTCAAATTCGCTGTCGTTATATCCACAGTGATGTCGATACCCTAGAACGGGTGGAAATTATGCAAGATCTGCGAAAGGGAATTTTCGATGTTTTGATCGGAGTCAATCTCTTGAGAGAAGGTTTGGACTTACCCGAGGTGTCGCTAGTCGCCATACTCGATGCAGATAAAGAAGGCTTTTTAAGGTCTAACCGCTCTTTAACACAAACAGTAGGGCGTGCCGCCCGAAACATCAACGGTCTCGCCATTATGTATGCCGATAAGATCACCCGCTCCATGCAAGAAACCATTGATGGTACCAACTACCGCAGAGAGAAGCAAATGGCCTATAACAAAAAGCACAACCAAGTGCCTAAAGCCTTGAACAAGTCCCTTGACAATGCTTTATCGACCAACTCTGTCGCTACCTATGCCCAGGAAAAAGCAGAACGCAAAGCTGCTGAAGAAGCCACCCGCTTTTTGACCAAACCACAGATCGAACAACGGGTGCGCGATGTGAGAAAGGCCATGGAAAAAGCCGCTAAAGAACTCGACTTTATAGAAGCAGCACGTTTACGGGATGAGATTAAAAGTTTGCAGGAGCAGTTGTAACAAAACCGCTCTTTGATGGACATATTAATAAGAGATGAGTCAAAACAGATGAACTATCGCCTTTTATTCCTATTCTACTTTATTAACTGCAGTCTTATTGCGCAGGAAATCACCCTACAACTACGCGACAGTTTAAGCGGAGAACCCATTCCCTTTGCTACGGTGATGACCAACTTTGGTGAAAATGCCATTAGCAATGAGGAGGGATTATTTCGCTTAAATAGGGAAGCTTCTTTTACTCCAGAAGACTCTCTCTTTATCTCTTGTATGGGCTTTAAACCTTTTGGCGAAGCCATCCAACAACTATCTGATTCTTTATTGCTCTTGTCCCCTAAAGCCATTGAACTCAATGCGGTGATTCTATCGCAAAAAAATCTAAGTGCTGCCCAAGTGGTCAAAAAAGCGAGGGAAAGGGTAAAGGACAAATACGATTTATCCCTGACGAAAAAGACCTTTTTCTTGAGAGAATCTTTTGATCAACGCTGGGAGCAAAGAGATTTAAAAGTCAAGAAGGCGACGATCAAAGAATTTAAGCAAGCCTTTTGGGATTCGCTCTTTAAAACTATCCCGATGAAAGACGACTGGCATACAGAATCCTATGGAGAGCTCTATGGCAGCTGGTCTGAAAAGCAACAAAAGTTAGTCTTAAAACGCGCCGTTGAACTGGCCGATACGGTGAACGAAAAAGGCTATGAGCAGATTGAAAATAAGATCACTACGGTACTAGATGAAAATGTAAAAGAGAACTCTTATTTTAAATTTAAATCGGGCATTTTTAGCACAAAAGTAGATCGCGCAGAAGTAATTGATCAACCTAAAGACAGTACGCAAAATGCTCTAGTACAAGAAAAGGATGAAGAGGAATTCCCCAAAGAAGAAGCCTTTTATCGCGGAAGAAGAAACCGACTCAAGAACTTGTTTAGTTCACTGATCAAAAGAGATCGCATGGACCTTTCTGTACTCAATAAGAGTCATTTATACGATTATGAGATCGTGAACTTTACCTATATGGAGGGTACCCCGGTTTATATCATTCGTTTTCAACCCAATGGAAAGAAAGGGAAATACAAAGGCATGCTCTATATCGAAGCAGATCAATACAGCTTGGTTCAAATGGACTATGAAAACGTCCGTTCTTTAAGGGATTTCTCATTGCTGGGTCTGTCGTTCAATATGCACGGGAAAAAAACGCAATTAAAGTTTGGTCGTTTTGAAGGAGGGAAATATCAGCTACAATATCTAAATATCGAAACAAAATTCAGCACTGGAATCGAGCGTCCCGTCAAAATATTAGAAAAGAATAAATACGTCAAAGGGCGTCGTAAGCAAAACGAATTGAGCGGGAAAATCGATTTTAAATTAGAACAAAAAAGCAATGTGACATTGGTGATATTTAATAGCGAGAAAGTGAGCGAAACAGCTTTTGAAGCCCTCAAAGAGACCAAAGTATTTACCCCCGCAAAAAGAGACAGCTATGACCCCAGCTTCTGGGAAGGCTATACCATTATGGAGCCCAACAAAGCCATTAAAGCTTTTACGGCGAATTAATATTTTGCTGCTTTTCCTATCAAAAAGATTTTAACTCAAGGCTGGCAAATCATCGAATAATAAAAAAACTTTATCTTGGTAATACCTAAAATCTTATTACCATGAAAAAAATCCTAAACTCACTCCTACTTTGTGGGATCATTTGGGCCGCAATTATTCTTTCCTGCGAGCAAAAAAAGAAGCCTGCTAAAAAAGACAAAACAACCGTAATACTAGTCCACTCTGCCTGGCTAGGGGGTTGGCAATGGAAAGAAACCATTACGCATTTAAAACACGAGCAACTCAAGCTGATCGCAACAGACTTACCCGGACACGGAAAGGATAAAACCCCTCCAAATGAAATCACCATGGAGGATTATGTCGATCATCTAATCAAACTCATTGATGCCGAAGAAAAGCCTGTTATCCTCGTGGGGCACAGTTTTAATGGAATTACCATTAGTCGCGTGGCAGAACTGCGTCCAAAAAAGGTGAAAAAGCTAATTTACCTCACGGCTTTCTTAGTCCCTAATGGGACTTCATTCTTTAGTGCTGTAGAAGGAGCCGAAGGATCTAAAGCCGTGGAAAATTTTTATCTGTCTGAAGACAAAAGCTATGCACTTGTGAAAGAAGACGCCATGCATGAAGCCTTTGCCCATGACATTCCTTTAGAGAACTTTATCGCAGCTAAACCCTACATTGTGCCAGAACCTACAGCTCCTCTAAGCTATGCGCTAGAAGTAAGTGATGAAAACTTTGGACACATCCCAAAATACTATATCGAATGTACAGAGGACAAAGCAATTCCCATAGGGATTCAACGTGCGATGTACCGTGGAAAAGTGGAGAAGCATTACAGTCTAGCCAGTAGTCATACGCCTAATTTCTCAAAGCCAGACTCTTTAGCCTATTTGCTTAAGAAGATTGTCCTAAAATAAAAAATCGGCTCCCACGGGAGCCGATTTCCAACAAAAACAAATAATTAATCCTTATTCTATAGCAATTCTTTTTGTTGGTTGAGGCAAGGCCTCTTTGCGTTTAGGCAAATCGATGGTTAAAATTCCATCGGTATATTTTGCCTTAATTTTAGTGGTATCAACACTTTCTGGAAGGGTGAATGATCGCTTAAAAGACTGATAGCTAAACTCTCTACGGGTGTAGCGTTCTGCAGTATTTTCATAGTTATCTTGGGTATTCGCGCTAACAGACAGTACGTCCTTGTCCACTTCAATGTCAAAGTCATCTTTGCTTTTTCCGGGAACGGCTAAAGAGAGAGAAAACGCTTTCTCGCCTTCTTCTACATTAACCGCAGGAACCGATCCCGTAAAAGTATTTCTACGGATAGGCCAGTCAGCTGTGAAAAATTCGTCTAAAAAAGAAGACATTGGACTGTGGGTAAATCTAACTAAACTCATAACAAATAATTTTAAAGGTTATACGTCTACCAAAAAGGCAAAAGCTATACCAATGAAATTAAAATGTCATTATGTCATTAAATTCGAGAAAAATACTGACGTTTTGTCTTAACCTACTGCTTCCTGTACTTTATCAGCTGCTTCTTGGAAGGCAGTAGCTGACTGTACATCAAGTCCAGAGTTGTCGATTAACTCTTTCGCGATATCAGCATTTGTTCCTTGTAAGCGTACGATGATCGGTACCTTAATGGCATCTCCCATGTTTTTGTAAGCATCTACAATTCCTTGCGCAACACGGTCACAACGTACAATCCCACCGAAGATATTGACTAAAATCGCTTCAACTCCCGGATCTTTTAAAATAATACGAAAAGCTGTTTCAACACGAGCAGCATCTGCCGTACCCCCTACATCTAAGAAGTTTGCTGGAGAACCACCGGCTTGCTTGATTAAATCCATGGTTGCCATGGCAAGACCAGCCCCGTTAACCATACAACCTACATTTCCGTCTAGGTCAACATAGTTTAAGCCTACTTCGCCTGCTTCTACTTCAATTGGATTTTCTTCTCGCTTATCGCGTAATTCAACATAGTCTTTATGACGATACAAAGCGTTGTCGTCTATGGTAACTTTAGCATCAACAGCGATAATACGATCGTCTGAAGTTTTTAAAACTGGATTGATTTCAAATAAAGAAGAATCAGAAGATACATAAGCATTGTAAAGGGAAGTGATGAATTTCGTCATTTCCTTAAATGCCTTCCCGCTTAAACCTAGGTTAAAGGCAACTTTACGCGCTTGAAATCCTTGCATCCCTAAAGCAGGATCGATTTCTTCAGTAAAGATTAAGTGAGGTGTTTCTTCTGCTACTGTTTCGATATCCATTCCACCTTCGGTAGAATACATGATCATATTTTTTCCAGTAGCGCGATTTAATAATACAGAAACATAGAATTCACTTGGCTCTGTTTCCCCTGGATAATAAACATCCTCTGCGACTAGTACTTGGTGTACTGGCTTCCCCGCTGGAGGTGTTTGTGGGGTTATTAATTGCATTCCAATAATTTGGTCTGCTATTGTTTTCACTTCATCAAGATTTTTAGCAAGCTTAACACCACCACCTTTACCGCGTCCACCTGCGTGGATTTGCGCTTTGATGACATGCCAACCTGTACCGGTTGTTTCTGTTAAAGATTGTGCAGCTGCAACCGCTTCGTCAGCAGTTTGCGCAACAATACCACGTTGGATACCTACTCCAAAACTGGCTAAAATTTCTTTTCCTTGATATTCGTGTAAATTCATCTTTGGTTATTTTCGTTGAGCAAAAATAAAAAAAGAAAGCCGAGATACCTATCGCTTTGAAAAAAGGTTTTGTTTTATTTATAACATTTTTTGATATTTTTAAATAAATACGCTAGACCCCTTATTTATTAGACTTAAGTTATTACTTTTGAAAAAAATTTAAGGATGGAAAATGCAGCATTACGTCAAATTGCACAACAAGCAGATGGACCTGTTTATGTATATGATGCTAATAGAATCAAAGCACAATACGATCGTTTAACAAGCGCCTTTAATGGTGTAAAACAATTGCGCTTACATTATGCTACAAAGGCATTGAATAATATTTCTATCTTAAAATACATTCAATCTTTGGGTGCTGGCTTAGACACGGTTTCTATACAGGAAGTACAACTGGGCTTAGCCGCTGGATTTGATCCCTCTACTATTATCTTTACGCCTAATGGGGTATCCTTGAGTGAAATTGAGAAAGTTGCTAAACTAGGGGTGCAAATCAATATTGACAATTTATCTATCCTAGAACAATTTGGAAGTAAATATCCTGACGTTCCCGTTTGTATCCGCATCAATCCTCACGTAATGGCAGGCGGAAACAGCAATATTTCTGTGGGTCATATCGATTCAAAGTTTGGAATTTCGATTCATCAAATTCCGCATTTATTGCGCATAACAGAAAACACCCAAATGCGCATCAATGGAATCCATATGCACACTGGGAGCGACATCCTTGACATCGATGTTTTCTTACATGCTACCGAGATTTTATTTGAGACGGCAAAAAACTTTAAAAATTTATCTTTTATTGACTTTGGCTCTGGGTTTAAAGTGCCTTACAAGCCAGGTGATATTGAGACCAATATTGAAGAATTAGGCGAAAAGCTAACGGAAAAATTCAACCATTTTTGTGAAGAATATGGACAAGAATTAACCTTAGCTTTTGAACCGGGTAAATTCTTAGTAAGTCAAGCAGGTTACTTTGTAACCAAAGTGAATGTCGTTAAACAGACCACCTCAACTGTCTTTGCACAAGTGGACAGTGGCTTTAATCACTTGATTCGCCCTATGCTTTATGGCTCTCACCACGAAATCCTCAACATCTCCAACCCTGAAGGTAGAGAGCGTTTTTATTCTGTTGTGGGATATATTTGTGAGACAGATACTTTTGGAAGCAATCGTAAAATTTCAGAAATAAGCGAAGGAGATTATTTGGCTTTTCAAAATGCAGGAGCTTATTGCCAGACTATGGCGAGCAATTATAATTCGCGTTTTCGTCCAGCAGAATACCTGTGGTTAAACAACGAAGCGCATTTGATTCGCAAACAAGAAACTTTTGAAGATATACTGCGCAATCAAATTGAATTAGATGCAGCTGTAATTAATGGAGCAACTGTTTCTGCCTAAGCAATAACTCCAGAACCTAAGAGTTCTTCTCCTTGATGCCAAGCCACAAATTGCCCTTCTGCGATAGCAGATTGCGGTAGATCAAATAATACAAAAAGACCTTCTTTCTCTTGAAAGAGGGTCGCTTTTTCTAAAGGCTGTCGATAACGAATTCGCGCCATCACTTCCATTTGCTCCCCTAAATCTAGGCGCATATCTTCTCTCACCCAATGGATATCATTTGGTTTCACTAACAGCCCTCTGCGGTATAAACCAGGATGCTGTTTTCCCTGCCCTGTATAAATGATGTTTTCTTTTACATCTGTATCAATTACAAAGAGGGGCTCTACTGTTCCTCCTACTCCAAGTCCTTTACGCTGACCTTTTGTAAAATAATGCGCGCCATCATGCTCTCCTACAACCTGCCCATCTTGCGGATTGTAATCGGTTTTTGCGGCATGGTAATGCAACATCGACAAAGTAGTGTCAAATGCTTCTGGAGCGGCAGTATAAGCGTTAAAATCATCAGGGATTTCAACGATATTTCCTTTTTTAGGCGCGAGTTGTTGTTGTAAAAAATCGGGTAAGCGAACCTTCCCAATAAAACAAAGTCCCTGTGAATCTTTTTTATCGGCTGTGATTAAATCCTGGCTAGCCGCAATTTCACGTACTGCAGATTTCTGCAAGTGACCGATAGGGAATAAAACCTTTGACAACTGCGCTTGGGTTAACTGACACAAAAAATAAGATTGATCTTTATTGGGATCTGCACCTGCAATCAATCGATGGGTTGCCTGTCCATTCACTTCAATTGTTTGACGTTGGCAATAATGACCTGTAGCGACATAATCTGCCCCTAGAGAAAGCGCGATCTCTAAAAAGACATCAAACTTAATTTCACGGTTGCATAAAACATCTGGATTTGGGGTTCTCCCCTGCTTGTATTCCTCAAACATATAGTCGACAATACGCGCTTTGTATTGCTCGCTTAAGTCAACTGTTTGAAAAGGTATTCCCAGCTTTTCAGACACTATAAGGGCGTCATTACTATCTTCTAACCAAGGACATTCTGCAGAAATCGTGACACTTTCGTCGTGCCAATTCTTCATAAAGAGACCAATTACATTGTATCCCTGCTCTTTTAATAAGTATGCAGCGACACTAGAGTCTACCCCTCCTGAAAGTCCAACAATAACGGTTTTTGCCATGGGGCAAAGGTAGCAAATGTTTCTTTTGAAATAACTTTAGCGCTTCCCCTTTTGCTTGGCTTTTTGTTGCTTTTCGGCTTCTTCCATTGCTTTTTGCAAACGCGCCGTAAAGCCACCTGCCTTTTTTGGCTTCTTCTTATTCTCTTCTATTTTCGCAAAGATTTTATCTTCACTAACCACATAATTCTTGATAACAAGCATCAAGATGATGGTCAAGACATTCGATACAAAATAATAGAGACTCAAACCACTGGCATAGTTGTTAAAGAAAAACAACATCATCAAAGGCATCAAGTACATGATAAATTTCATATTAGGCATTCCAGGTTGCTGTGTTGCCTGCTGCTGCCCCATGGTCATCATCGTGTAGAAAAAGATCGCTACAGAAGCTAAAATTGGGAACAAACTAATGTGATCTCCATAAAAAGGAATATTGAAAGGGAGTTCATAAACAGAATCGTAAGACGATAAATCATCTGCCCATAAGAAGCTTTTTTGACGTAAGGCAAAAGCAACTGGAAAGAAACTAAACAAGGCATAAAAAACCGGGAGTTGTAACAGTGCTGGCAAACACCCTGACATAGGGTTTGCACCCGCTTTATTGTATAAAGCCATGGTTTCTTGCTGG